>CAJIYV010000001.1 GCA_905181745.1 uncultured Actinomycetes bacterium
GAGTTTCGGGTCTTGTTCCTCAATGCTTTCGAGGAGGACTTTCTCAGTCTGTCGGTCGGTGCGTTGAATAATGCCGATCAAGGGTTCAATGCCGCCGATATATGAAGATTCCGTTGTAACGAGCACGTTGGACATTTTGCGTTTCAGGATAGTTTCGACTAGGCGAACGGAGTCCGGATTGACCCGTCCCATGAGGCCAATTCGACCAGCAACTTCGCCCTGTATCTCATCTTGAAGTGAACAAAGAACCGATGAAGCAAGGTCTGCTGGCAAATATGCAAGAACGACCGCAATGATCTGCGGATGTTCATCTTTGATGAAGGACAAGACTTGTGAGTGCTCCATTTTGCGCATGAAATGAAATGGTAGGTCCGCGATGGAGCTCACCATTTGCTCGAACATTTCATCGGCTTCGGACTGGTCAAAGATCATGTCGAGTAATTCTCGAGCCACATCCAGGCCCCCACTGCCTGCCATTCGAGTGCTCGCGGCGTAGGTGACGAATTCGCGGATAATTTCTAGTGCAAGCGTTGGATCTACTTCTTTGAGCCGGGCCACCTCGCCCGTGATGGCCTGAATTTCCTCGTTAGGCATGTGCGCAAACACGGGTCGGGCTGCGGCTGTACCCAGTTGAGCCGCTATCACAGCAGCTTTATAGGCGGGTGTGATTTCTTCGGGGCGAATGGGTGCCATGGGCGCGACCTACTTCGCAATCCAGGTACGCAGGACCCGAGCGACCTGCTCTGGTTCTTCGGTGGCAAAGTCCCGGAGAGTGTCATAGGTTGCAGAGCCGGGGCTCTTAATGTAGCTGGGCAATTCTTCTTCTCCCTCAACTGAGGGAACCCCACCAGCTCCTACCAAAACGGGAACAGCAGATTCTTCAATTTGCTGATCATCTTCATCGAGACTCTCCAGCACGACGGGGGCTCCAAATCCTTGGGCTTCCAGCGTTCCCATATCGATCATCGTTCGGCGCTGACGACGAAGTGAAAGTATACCCAAAATTATGACCGCCAGAACTAAAATGACTATACCTATCTGGCGTACGAGGTCGAAAGTTGCGGCAGTCTCCTCAGCTGCCAGAATTTCGGCGGCAACTTCTTCGGCAGCTTCAGCCGCAGTGGTATCGAATACCACCTGCGAAACCTGAATTGCGTCTCCACGCTCGGCATTAAGTCCGACTGCGTTGGCCACAATCGCCTCAACCTCACCGAATGAAGCTGCTGGAACTGCCGCATCGACCAGAACAGCCACGGTGAGCCTGCGAATGTCTCCGGGCGCACCTATTCTTTCCGTGATTGTGCTGTTAATTGGATTTGTTTGACTTGTCGATGTTTTTTCATAGTCGTTCTCAGAGTCGGTAGTAGAACCTTCACCGATCACAGCAGGTGGTTCACCTACGACAGGGCCCTCGATTGCGCTGTTGTCAGTCGCCGTGTAGGTCTCGGTATTTGTTTGCCCAGTGAGTGGGGGTAATTCTTCGGGATAAGCGTACTCTTGAGTGGTTGTCGACCTTTGGTCAAATTCAAGATCGGCGTTAACTGTGACAGTGGAAACACCAGGGCCCAAAACTTTGTCCAGCATCGTCTGCGCAGATTCAATGAGGCCTTTCTCGATTCGGGCACCCTGGGACACGGATGCCGCACCGGAAACTCCGCCACCGGAGAGCAACACGCCAGAAGAGTCCGAGACGCTCACTTTTTCTGGGGTCAGTCCAGGTACCGCGGAGGCCACTAAATTCGTGATTGCTTGGACCTGTTCGCCATCAATAATTTGACCTCCACCCATCGAAATGAGTACGGAAGCCGTCGGCTTATCTGATGCCTGGGTGAACACAGTTTCCGCTGGAATGGCCAGGATAACGTTGGCTGACCGTACGCCATCAATTCCTTCGATGGTTGAAGTCAGTTCGCCTTCGAGTGCGCGTTGAAAAGTAACGTTTTGCATAAATTGAGAAGTAGTCATGCCTTGCTCATCAAGCAAGGAGTAGCCGCTACCGGCGTCGGCAGGAAGTCCGGCCGCACTCATGGTCAGTCGGGATGCAGATACGTCCTCTGGGGCAACAAGGATCTGGGTGCCGCCTGCATTCAGCTCATATGCTGTGCCTTGAACTTCAAGTTCTTCACTGATCGCGACCGCGTCTTCACTGGACAGGTTTGAGTACAACGGTGTAAGTGGGGATGCGGTCACCCGCAGCAAGACCATTGCGCCCACAAGCAAAGCGAGAATCCCGATGACAATGGCGGTGATCTGTCCCGGGGTGAATAGGCGAAGGGCTGTTATGGCCCTCGTGCCGAAAATTTTTAAGGTATCGATCACAGTTGCATCCTCATAATTTCACTAAAAGCTTCAAGTGCCTTATTTCGCACAGCGACAGCGGTCTGGGTGGCAATTGACGCTTCCTGCGCCGCCATAAGGTACTCATGTGGATTCTTTAATTCACCCGTGGCCACTTTGGTGGCAAGGGCGTCAGAGTTTTGTTGGAGTGCGCCCAATTTATCCATTGCGCTTGCCAAACTGGATCCAAAGTCCGTTCCGGTGCCTGCGCCGGTGACTGCACCACCAACCCCGGTGCCCTCAGATGGAATCGCACCCGGGCTGATACTTGGGCTGGGGGGTGTGGGAGGAAGTGGAGGTAACGATGCCGAGAGTGAAACTCCGGGGATACTGAAGGTCATGGGTTATCTGCCTAACTGAAGTGCGGCCTGGTAAGCCTCGGTTGCGCGTTGAACTACCGCTAGGTTTGCCTGATAGCCGCGTTGAGCAATAATCATGTCGGCCATCTCGGTCGTCAAGTCAATGTCAGGACGACGAACGTAGCCATCTTCATTCGCCAGTAGGTTGTCCGGATCGTAGGTGACTACACCCACTGCCGTAGCGGATTCGACCATTTTGAAGGAAACTCCACCTCCCACAGCGCCACCGGTCCCGACCATGCTCGGTGCAGAAGATGTGTATGCGGTTCCGACGACCTGTTGACGACGGACCGCACTCTCGTCCATGGTCCGGACCGTGTTCACATTGGCCACATTGTGGGCAATCGCATCTAGGGAGTTCTTATAAAAATTGATGCCAGTGCTTGAAATATTGAAAATTGACAGCATGATCAGCTACCGCCCAAGACATTTTTCATGGCCGTGAATCTTCCCTCGGCGGCGCGCAAAGCGAGTTCTAGCCGCAGGTTAGTTTCCGTGCCTAGCAGAGTTTGTTCCTCGAGGCTGACGTTGTTGCCATCCTGCATGCGGGGCGCTTCGGAAGCAACGACGCTCATAAAACTTTGCGCCGTGGCTGAGCCGGAGCCGGGCATGTCAAGCGCTGCGCTCAGTGCACCCTCAAATTCGACATTGGTTGCCGTGTAATTGGGAGTCGACATATTTGCGACGTTATTCGCAATTGCTTCTTGACGCATCATTAATCCGTCAAGAGCAATGCGTACAGCTGGATTTACCAGGCCAAGGTCCATGTTGAGATCCCGTTCACCAGTGAAGGTAATTGGGCCAAATCCTTGGCGAGTGAGGTGAGCTTCCTGCTCAAAGATTTAATCGGCCAGCCAGTGGGGCATCTGAGAGTTTTCCCGCAGACAAACCATAATCTTTTCGAGGCCGAAGATTTAACCGTTAAATGGACCGGCGAGGCGCCGGATCCCGACGAGTTTTTCAACACTTACGTCGCTGATTCGAGTGCCTGCGCTTGGATTGGCGGCTTCGACCATGCGGCCGTCGCCCAGATAGAAGCCAACGTGGTTAACCTTGAGGGGGGAAGGATCTCGATTATGCCCAGAAGGCTCGTGAAAGAAGACCAGGTCGCCAGCTCGAGCTTGCTCGAGTGAGGCTACTGGTTCACCGATTTTGATCTGCTGCCAAGACACGGG
The DNA here is from genome assembly GCA_905181745.1 of uncultured Actinomycetes bacterium. Taxonomy (GTDB): domain Bacteria; phylum Actinomycetota; class Actinomycetes; order S36-B12; family S36-B12; genus UBA4592. The sequence goes on from CAJIYV010000001.1 coordinate 3,872, forward strand.
TGGAATCGAGAGCCCGTGTTGCTGAGCGATCCATTCGGTAAAAGCGGCACAATCCCAACCTGTTGTGGGGTTATTTCCACCAGCCACATAAGGAACTCCGACGAAGTTCACAGCATATTGAGACATTCGTGCGCCAAGTTCCGCATCTGCTGACAGCATTCCATTGCCGGGGGGCTGAGACACTGGGTTCATTTGGCTTGGCGAGCCTGGGAAACTGGGGACCATTCCCGTCATTGCGGCTAGGGTGGACTGAAAATCCCCCGCGGTCGGGCTGGGAAATTGCGAGTTGGCTGCGATCGCATTCGACCCGCTCATGGGTGCTGCATATCCTGTTTGTAAGGGGGGGAGTTCCAGGCGGGAGCGTATCGCCCCGATCCGCGCCATGACGTCGTTGATACTCACGTTAACTCCCGATTAGGCGCATAAAGTGGCGCTTTCATACACTAGCCATCGGTTCCAGCGAACAAATGTTGAGTAATTATGCCCACCAATTCCTAGCGCTTCGGGGCTGTCGCCTCAACTCCATCTACCTTGGAGAAGTGGGCAGCGTTAGCGAGGATGGCTGGGACGCCATCGCGCAGCGATAAGGCGAAGGATTTACTCGGGACAGCTTCCTTATTAATCAGTCTTTCAAAGATCGCCTCCAGCTGCACGGCCTCCCGCCACAAGCAATAGGTTTGAAACCACGGAAGGGGCGCGGTGTCCAAGTGCGTTGCTATTCGGAACACATTGATGAGCTCGTTTCGAGAGAGAAATCCATCTTCGTCGCGAGTAACGGGTGCGGTGTCCAGCGGAGTTGGCGGGAGGTCGCGGTCAGAGTAGGTGGCCGTGAAGTACCCCAGATCCATGAGGGGGTCACAGGCGGTGGCGCGTTCCCAGCCGAAAACCCCAGAAATAGTTGGAGGGGGCTGAGTCATAAATAACAGATTTTGCATGCCGTAGCGTCCATGGCTAAGGACCGCGGGTCGGCTTTCGGGGCAGTTTTCTAACAAATAGTCACCCAGGATCTCGAATCCGGGCAGGCGGCGCATCTTGAGTTTACGGGCGAGGCGTTTGGACTCCAAGACAAGTTTGCGCAAATCGCTGCCTCCCTGATCGAGACCTTCGACTTGCTTAGGGCTGATCTCCACCTGAATCCGGGCCAGGTCGTCGATGGCGCGGCGGGACATCCCCACCTTGTCTTCCACATTGTTCAGGGCATCTGGAATGGAATTAACAACCCGAGCTCCAGGCAAGAAAGCACTGAGATAGAAGGGTGCGCCAATTATGCTGGTGTCAGCACACACGTGTAAAATTTCGGGGGAATGAAGATTGTTGTCCCGAAGAATCCCTAACAGAGAAATCTCGTCCTCTAAGCTCATGACATCGCTGGGCTGAGGGCCATCTAGGCGTCGCTTGAGCACAAATTGAACGTTCTCATCGCGTACGAGGTGGAAACTACCCGAAGACCGCTGCATCCCGAGCCGGCCCCACAACAGTTCACCGGTGCCGAATCCCATTTCATCCAAATAGGCTTGTAGCGATTCAAGAATGAGAAGTGGAGGAGCTTTTTTTCGCTGGGCCAGCCGCTCTGCCTTTTCCACTGAAGCAACTACGGTCGAGCCATCCGGTACGCGCGATAGCTTCATCATTGCCATAACTTTCCTCCTGTCAAATCTGAGCGAGCAGCGTCCTCTTTAGTAGTATCGGCCGCTATCCAGTGTAATTTGGCTTTTCCCAGAGATTATCAGTGCCGAGTCGTAGCAGGTAGATCTTTGGGGTAGGAAGGCCTGGCGGGGGTGAGTAGGGACAGGAGTGGGATGGTAGGGAAATCTGGAATGGGCGCCGGGATGGATCCGGTGACAAAGGTGTTTATGATTTTGGCCTTTATTGGCAGCCTTGTATACATTGCAAGTATGCTCAATGATTCTGTCAATGAAATGGTAAATGACACGATTGGGGTCAATATTCAGGGTCCATAATACCAACTGGATAACCACAAAGACTTATAAGGGTATACCATCGCGTTATGGAGATTTGGATTTTCTTCTTAGTGTTCATCGTGGCTGGATTAGGTCTCCTGGCCATGTTGGGCTATGTAAAAAACGAAACGGATCGCCTTGAATTGAAGCATTTTATGGCGACGGCGGAGTTCAAGCGCGAAATGGTGGAAGTGCAAGCTCAACATGCCATCAAGGTCGAACAAGATCGCGAGACCATTGAGGGACTCAATCTTCGAATCACCGAATTAAATATTCAGATCGACGAGGAAGCCTCGAATAATCGCAAGTTGCAATCTAGCTTGGACAAATTACGTGAGGATTTGGCTGAGAAAGATCCCGCTAGTGATGACGTCGTAGTCCTCTAGCCTTTTCGCCTTAAGTTCGATTGGCCTGTGATGTGTTGTCCGTATCGATGTTTCGCTGATCGGTGTTGCACTCCCAAATGAATTCGAGTACTTCCGCCATGATTTCTCGGGCTTGTTGCTCCGCATCACCGACGTGCACTTTCAATGTTTTGTTCAGCACCAGGCCCAAAACGGTGTGCTCTGCGAGCAGCATCACCTGTTCATTATCTTGAGCAATGATTTCGATCAGAAAATGTCCTCGTCGTCGCGGCCGCAAACGCTTAATGAGATACAGCTTTTCTGCTCCCTGGATTTTCACGCGCAACTGATTAGTGGCAAATAGGGGATCGTGATCTAACACGGCCCTGTCGATTCCTAACGTACCCCGTGGGTGTGTTTGCACCATGCGGTACACCGCAAGGATCAACCAGTTCACGTGGATCAACGAGTCGTAGGGAAGCTCCTTGGTTTTGATGGGGTCGACCGCAGAAAGTAATGACCTGGCCCCATCCACCGTGTATTCGTAAGTGAAGGAAACAGCACCGGCACCCGTTTTTTTTCTCGTGGGAGGGTAGACGACAGTGGACCGAGTGCCATCAGTGAGCCAGTGCCGACCGCGAGAATCTAGAGCAATCATCAGCGGTAAATGATTGCTGGGGTCAATCCCTACATAGTGGACTACCGGATTTCCACTGACATGCCCGCAGCTCACTCCACTCACAAGCGCCATCCTTTCCTGCGTCAAGATCACCATCTAGGAACTGCAGGTTCCACGACCTACATATTCACATGTAAAAAATACTGGCCTGAAAGACGGGCCACCCGAAAGTTGACCTATGGTCTACGCTAGTGGCATGGATTATAGCCTTGATAAAAATGCCGCTCAAGGCCCCGGCAAGGATTCACTCGATGGGGTGATCCTCGAGGAGGGCCGTGCCTCAGGTCGCGCGATTCTGGTCACGGTGGGTATCTGGTTCTCGGTCATTTTTGTCTTCGGTGTAATCACATGGGTTCAAATCAGTGCATCCATTGCGCTTTTACTGACCCTGCTACTGCTGTTATTCCCGTTACTGAGCTTTCTGAATTGGGTGATGTTTCGTATAACTATCGATTCAGAGAAGATCCAGTTGGTGCGGACTTT
>CAJIYV010000002.1 GCA_905181745.1 uncultured Actinomycetes bacterium
CACTCCACTTAACCAGGTCCCGCGGGCTAGTCCCAGATAACTGCGCCCCTTCGAGGCAAGATCCAAATAGGCAATTTGACCAGCAATCTCATGGGGAGCGGTGGCAAATGGGTTAAGGCATGCAGGCCCCAAAATCACTGATTTGGTGACTCCAGCCATGTCAACTAATGGTGGAATGGGCGGTTGAAACATGAGATCCCCGAACATCGTGATGTAGTCGATACCGAGTTCGTCAGCGGTGAGCGCGATGTCTTTGTATTGCCCAGGAGAGAGGTTTCCCTGAAGGCCAACTCCAATTGAGGTTATGGTCATGTCAGGTCAGCAGCATTAAGTTGAACAAGTTCGGTGCGCACGATGCGCATTATGAGTTGTTCTTCCGGATCGGGACATGCAACAAGACTGTCGCTTTCCAACCAGTCATTTTCCGGCATCACCCTTTGTTTGGCAGGCAATAAAGGCAAGACAGATGCAATGGCGTACATGCAGAAATGTTTTCCCTCAGGAATGCGCACTTGTGCACTGTTTGTGACCTCGAACCAGTCTCCGGGCTTCATCCCGCAAACGGATCTTCCATTTATCGTTTCAACCACGACACGCAGGTTGTACAACTCCATTGGCCGGTTGGGATCTAAGTCTGAGTTGAGCGAATTCATGTGTTGATAATAAGGCGTGTAAGGCGCCGACATCAAGTAGGCTTCTGACGATTTAAGTGAGAGATGCGTCAACGAATGAGTACCATTGGGGATTAACGGTGTGGTAACTGGGCTGGTGTTGGCTCGCGGTGCAGCCGGAATTTCAATGGTTTTTGGGGTCCTCCGACTCGTAAAATTTGCGGCAGGGGATTTTCTAATAATCAATTCTGTTGTAGCGAAACAAGTGTGAAGGGAATCCCAGAGACCATGAACGAATTACGTGAGCCCAAGTTTGCGGAAGAAGGCGGCAGCGACTACGAAGTCTATATTCGCACTGACGAGTTACTGGCTTTACAACCCGAGCCTGATACCTGGAAGCACCGTGACGAATTGCTTTTTACCGTCGTTCATCAATCGTCGGAACTTTGGCTCAAGTTAGCTGTTTCTGAAATTGATCATGCATTACTGAACATCTCGCAGGGGAAGATTCAGGCTGCATGCCGGTACCTCGTTCGAGCACGAGACTGTATCCATTACACAACTTCGCAATTGCCCATGTTGGAGAAAATGACACCGTGGGACTATCAACATGTGCGAACAGCATTGGGCCACGGTTCAGGTTTTGATTCGCCTGGCTTTCGGAACTTGCGAATTAGTCTAAAGAATCTGGTCGATAGCGTGCGAGGTGCTTTGGCTGGAGCAAATTTAACTTTAGAAGAGCTCTATTTGAGCGTTGAGAAGAATGAGGCTTTGTATGCTTTGGCAGAATTGCTCGTAGATCTGGACGAGGAATTAATGATCTGGCGCAGTGTCCATGTGAAAGTGATTGAACGAACAATTGGTGGAACTGTGAGCGGGACGCAAGGAACACCCGTTGAAGTAGTGCGAAATTTACGCGACCGTTCCATCATGGACGAATTGTGGGAGGTGCGGGTCGACTTAACGGGCAGAGCGGACAGAGAATTAGCAAGCGACGAATGAAATGGATGCCTGTATTCTTGCGACGCTCGTGTGACTTGATTTTCACGGTGCGTCCTGCGGACGCGTCCTATTTTAACCACAAGAAGTCGGGTAAAACTAAATGACAAGGAGGGGAACTGGAGATTTCCGAAGAATGCAATCGATTCTTAAAAGATTGCGAGCGAGATAGTTTTCAGGTACTTAATCGACCACAAGCTCGGTAATCAGTTTCTCGACCTTGATTCGAATTGCATCTCGGATCGGTCGAACGGACTCGACTCCTTGACCAGCTGGATCGTCAAGCACCCAATCCTCGTATCTCTTACCCGGATAAAATTTGCAGGCATCCCCGCAACCCATTGTGATCACGACATCTGCCGACTGCACCGTCTCGTCAGTCAGAATTTTGGGTTGCTCACCGCTGATGTCGATACCCTCTTCCCACATGACTTGGATTGCCACCGGGTTGATTGAATCTGCTGGCGTTGATCCGGCCGAAAGGATTTCGATTCGGTCACCGGCGAGGCGCGTGAGGTATCCGGCGGCCATTTGCGAACGCCCAGCATTATGAACGCACACAAATAGCACGGTCGATTTGCTTGTCATTATTTGTTACTCCAGGTCCATTTGTTGCGCAGCCAAAGTGAGACATACACAAGTGCAACTAGGGCTGGTACTTCAATGAGTGGGCCAATTACTCCGGTTAACGCTTGCCCAGAGGTAACTCCCCACACGCCTATACTGACTGCAATTGCGAGCTCAAAATTATTCCCCGCTGACGTGAACGCCACAGTGGCAGAACGCGCGTACGGCAAGCCGATTACACGCGCAGCACCCATTGCGGTAAACCACATAATAGCGAAATAAATGATCAACGGAATGGCAATGAGTAGGACGCTCAAGGGGTCTGAAGTGATTGCGTCTCCTTGCAGTGCGAAGAGCACAATAATGGTGAAAAGGAGACCCCAAAGCGCGATCGGTGCAATTCGTGGTGCGAACTTATTGTCGTACCAGTCGCGACCCTTTCGGGCCACTCCCACCTGTCGAGTGAAGAATCCCAAGGCGAGTGGAATGCCGAGGAAAATCAGGACAGCTTTGGTAATCTCCCACGTGGAAAAGGCGATGTCTTGGGTGTCTAGCCCAAGCCAGCCGGGGAGAATCGCTAGATAGAACGTGCCCAGAAGTGCATAGGCAAGAATTTGAAAAATTGAGTTGATAGCTACGAGCAGGGCTCCGGCCTCGCGGTCCCCACAGGCTAAGTCATTCCACATCAGCACCATAGCGATACACCTGGCTAAACCAATGACAATCAACCCGGTTCGAAACGCTGGCTGGTCGGCAAGGAAAATCCACGCCAGTGCAAACATGAATAGCGGACCAACTACCCAATTTAGAACGAGTGAAAGCCATAGCATCTTGCGATCACCGGTGAGGTGACCCATTTCTTCGTATTTGACTCTGGCCAGTACCGGATACATCATGGCGAAGAGTCCAATCGCGATTAACAAGCTGGTGCCATCAATTTTGACGGAGTCAAGCGCGTTTTGAATACCTGGGATCACACGGCCGAGGACCAAGCCAAGCGCCATGGCGATTGCAATCCACAATGGGAGATAGCGGTCTAATGTGGGGAGTTTGCCAATTACTTCTTGCTCGGATCTATTTTGATGCAAGTCAATGTTCATCAAGATGCACTCTGACACGCGAGATAGATGTACGTCAATATGGTTGTGGGTCGAATTGAAAAACTTATGGTGAACAGGTTGTGAACAAGACGATCAGTAAAAGTCTTGTGCGAGCGAACAGTGCGCGCAGTGTCACGGTGCCCGCACCAAAGCGGTTGGCTTACACCAGCCCATTGTGAACCAACCCACTGTGAACCAACACCTGCCAGTCTTGATTGACGCAGAGATTCTGAACAGACGAAAAGACAGTTAGTAGATTTTGGGCTCGCTGAGTATGGGCGAGTCGGTGAGTCGGCGAGCGATATCAAAGGTGCCCACGCATAAAAGGTTCAATACGCATCGGTATGGCAAATCCGAGACTGTATGGGGGGAGAAGGACCCTTGTTGGGGGGCGGTGCACAAGCACACGAGGGGGGAGAGGACATTTGACGTAGTGGGACCAGTTCGGTTTTTGAACCGGTTGAGCCCACTGTACGAAGGGCACGTTGCCCCTCGTGTCTTACGTTAGGGAGAAATAGCAACATGGCAACAGGTACAGTAAAATGGTTCAACTCAGAAAAAGGTTTCGGTTTCATCGAGCAAGCTGATGGCGGACCGGACGTGTTCGTTCACTACTCAGCAATTGATTCAAGTGGATACCGTTCACTAGATGAAAATCAAGCTGTCGAATTCGACATCACCCAGGGCCCTAAGGGACCTCAGGCTGACAAGGTTCGCATCGTCTAATTACAGACTTCTTAAGGTGGCCCCCGGCGTTACGCTGGGGGCCATACTTATTTCCGTTGCGAGACCTTAACTTTTGGGTTGAGAGCTTTGAGAACTGCAATGAAATCTTTCGGATTAGCAGGAGTGATCCCGGTAGTTATTAGGTGACCATCGTTAAGGGGCATCCAAGATTTTACGGTTGTGGAATCCCATGCACGCCATCTTCCGGCACGAAAAGTGATCGACACCACCTGAATTGACTCGATCTGTTCCACCGAAATTTACTCTGTCGTTGCAAGTGGGAAGTAGTAGTGCCTTTGCCGAAGGCCTGTTTGCTCAAGAGTGATCTGCGGATCGCAGTAATTCATTTGATCACTCTCACCTAAGCTACTTTCGGCGAAGATGTTGCAAAAAACCGCAAAATCTGAGAAAAAACGTGCATTGATGCTCACATACTGCTAGATTAAAATTATTATGGCTGAAATACGGATCTCTGATGCCGCCTCGATGCTCGGGGTTTCGGACGACACGGTCCGCCGGTGGATTGAAATTGGCAAACTGAGTTCAGGCACGCGCGGAAATGGTCCCAGAACCGTGAGCGCAGAAAGTCTCGCCCTCTACATGTCGGCTGCATCGAGACTGGAAGAGACAGTCGTGCACGCCTCAGCTCGAAATAGGTTCCCTGGAATCGTCACGCGGGTTGAAAAAGATGGCGTGATGGCGTTGATTGAAATCCAAGCTGGCCCGCATCGGGTCACATCATTGTTAAGTCGTGAATCCGCAGATGAACTCGGATTGGCTCCGGGGGTGCGCGCTACGGGGGTTGTCAAATCAACCAATGTGGTAATCGAGTTGGAGCAGAATTAATGAACAAAATATTGCACGGATTTCTGGCAATGACTTTTGTAGTTGGATTAGGTGCATTCTTCCCTAGTGCATCTGGGGCCGCTCCAAAACCAAGTGGCACTCTGACGGTTTCAGCGGCGGCGTCACTGACTGATGTTTTCCCGGTGATAGCCGACGCTTTTGAGAAACGGTACCCCGATACCGAAATAAAACTCAACTTCGCGGGTAGCTCGACGCTCATGAATCAAGTAAATGCTGGTGCTCCGGTCGACGTGATCGCGACCGCGTCCAAGTCGATAATGCAAATTGGCATTGATTCAGAATTGGTTACGAGACCGCTTCGCTTTACCAAGAATTTTTTGACTATCGCAGTGCCCCTAGGAAATCCAGCCAACATCTCAAAGATATCCGATTTACAACGGGACGGATTGCTTCTTGGAGTGTGTGACACAGCAGTCCCGTGTGGGAGCGCGGCAGTGGAGCTCTTTACCAAAAATACACTCGATGTTACTGCTGTCACGCGTGAACTAGATGTCCGATCCGTTCTGGCTAAAGTAATTTCCGGTGACCTTGACGCTGGGATTGTGTACGTCACCGACGTCAAGTCAGCCGAGAACAGGGTTGAGTTCGTCCAGATTCCTTTTCGCGATAATGTCGTAGCCACCTACCATATTTCTATGGTCGCTGACACCAGAGAACAACAGTTGGCGCAAAGATTTGTTAATTTTGTTCGCTTTAGCACCACCTCGCAAGGAATCATGCGTGCATATGGTTTCGCTAAGCCCTGGTAGTTGAAGTGAGGAATCAACGCACCCCCCTGTTCCTCTTGATGCCCGGTTTAGTCGCATTACTGTTCTTGGTAATCCCACTCATTGCGTTGATCGTCCAGACTCCATGGGAAGCATTTCCTAAAATTATTTCTTCTCCGGAGGCTCTAGAAGCATTGAGGCTCTCACTCGTAACTTCACTGGTCGCGACCGCACTTGCTGCACTTTTCGGGATACCGATGGCTTGGCTATTGGCTCGCGAAGTTCTGCCATTTACTGGGTTGTTGCGGGCCTTGGTGATTGTTCCCCTGTTGTTGCCCCCCGTTGTCTCCGGTGTTGCACTGCTAGAAGCGCTTGGCCGACGCGGACTGGTTGGCGGGTTCCTTTATGACACCTTTGGAATTACCTTTCCATTTACGACTGTGGGAGTTGTGATAGCGACGACTTTCGTGGCGATGCCTTTTTTGGTAATCACGATGGAAGGTGGTTTCCGTTCTTTACACCAACGCTATGAGGATGCCGCAGCAACATTAGGCGCCGGCTCTCGGCGAGTTTTTTTGCGAATTACCATGCCTATGGTTGCGCCTGCCGCAATTGCCGGACTCGTTCTGTGCTGGGCCCGAGCTCTGGGTGAATTTGGCGCCACAATTACATTTGCCGGGAATTTTCCGGGTGTTACTCAAACTATGCCACTGGCCGTGTACACCGCACTTGAGTCTGATCGCTCAGTAGCCATCGCGCTCTCCATGGTGCTACTTGTTGTCAGCGTTGGCGTACTGGTAGCCCTGCGAGGTAAGTATCTACAGACGAGAGCCTCATGAAAATCACTGCAAACTTTTCTACTATTCGGAGTGATTTCAGACTTAAAATTGACACGATCTTTTCGGCAGGGACGGTTACCGCTGTTCTTGGACCGAATGGATCCGGTAAGTCGACAGTACTTCGTGTTCTCGCCGGGTTACAAGGTATTGACTCGGGTGAAATTGTGTTTGGTGATCAAGTCGTCAACAAAACTCCTTCAGTTCACGTAGCGCCACAAGAGCGATCCGTGGGTGTGGTTTTCCAAGATTACGCACTATTTCCCCACCTCAGCGTGATGGAAAATATTGCTTTTGGCCCTCGGTCTCTGGGCTTATCGAAGAAGGTCTCCCAAGCGCGAGCGCAATCGCAGTTGAAGTCTTTGGGGATCACTGAATTGGGGCACCGAAAGCCAAATCAAATTTCGGGCGGTCAAGCCCAGCGGGTGGCTTTGGCTCGAGCATTGGCTACCGAACCCAGTGTTCTATTGCTTGATGAACCACTTGCAGCACTCGATGCCCAAACAAAGGAAAGCGTGCGAACCGAACTGGAAAAGCAGATTGACGGATTTGATGGATGCGTAATTTTCGTCACACATGATCCACTCGATGCGATGTTGCTGGCTGACCGGGTTGTTGTTTTAGAAGACGGAACCATTACCCAGGAAGGAACTCCCAGTGAACTGGCGGCGAGGCCCGAAACTGATTACGTAGCTACTTTGATGGGTGTGAATCTGATTCGGGGGGTTGCGAATCAGGGCGTATTGCAAGTGGAAGGCGGGGGAGTACTGAGCGTGCCGCAGGTGGATCTGCGTGGAGAAGCCCTTGCCGTCCTCAGGCCCGAATCCGTTACCCTTCACTTGTTGAGGCCCGAAGGCAGTGCCCGGAACGTGTGGCAAGGAAGTGTTCGCGCACTCACACCAATGCATGACCGAATCCGGGTCAGTATTGATGCTTCCCCTCCGGTCATAGCCACAATCACTCACTCGGCATTGGCAGATTTAAAGCTCAGCGTGGGAACACCCATTTGGGTCAGCGCAAAGACATTGACGATTGAGGCTTTCGCGAAGTAGGAGCCGGGAGAGATTTGGTGTAGTGAAGTCACTCACCGCTGAAATTTCCGTCACGCCTTTCTAGGAAACTCTGGACCCCTTCAGCGGCATCCTTGCTGGCCAAAATTCCAGGAAGGGTTTTGCGCAGGTGTTCTATTGCCGCTTCCTCGCCCTGTTCACGAGAAACTTTGGCATTTGCGAGCGTGGCATACACACCGAGGGGTGCTTGTGCGGCGATGACTTCTGCTAATTCAATGGCGCGCTCAGTGTCCTGACCCACCGGGGTAATTTCCTGAATCAGCCCGATTCGTAAGGCTTCATCGGCTCCGAATTCTTCACCTGTGAGTAAAAATTTCATGGCGTTACCCCAACCCAATTGTTGAGTGGCCCGGATCGTGGCTCCACCAAATGGCATAATCCCACGAGCAATTTCAAGTTGCCGAAAACGTACGTTTTCTGCGGCAATCACAATGTCGCTGGCGAGCGCGAGTTCGATACTCAAAGTGAATGCAATTCCGTGGAGGGCCATGACAATTGGTTTACTCACTTTCTGAGCCCAAAGTCCATAGGGGTCAATGTTGGTGGTTCCGGAAAGAGCTCCGGGACCACGTGTGGCTACTTCCGGCCCCACTTCGGCGAGGTCTAGTCCGGCGCTGAAATGGTCGCCGTGTGCATGAACAACCCCAACGCGCAGGTGGGGAGTGTCCTCGAGGCGCTGATACGCCTGGGCTAGTTGCTCAATCGCAGCCAGATTCATAGCGTTGTACTTATCCGGGCGATTAAGACCAATGAGGAGAATGTGTCCCCGTTCTAGGACAGTGATCGGGGTTTCTGTTGTCTCGGACATTCCTGAACTCTAATGGTTGGTGATAGATTTTCATCAGAGAAAAGGAGCCTATGAATACTTATTCGATAGAACCAGTCGGTAAATCCTGGACAGTAACCAAGATCGTAGCGCTGATTGTCGCTATCGCATCGGGCCTTTACACGCCGCCGTGGGCAATCACCGCATTTCGTGATGTCAAACATTGGGGAGTGTTTTGGGTAAACCTACTGGCTGGCTGGACCATCATTGGTTGGATTATTGCGCTCGTAATGGCGCTGAGATCCCAAGATTATGTCGTTCTGGTGGCTAAGGATCGGCTAAATACGACATGATGACCCTATGTATCTAGGACTGAGTGAACGCGGTAGCAAACTCCTGGATCAAGTAAATGCCTTTATGCACAACGAGGTCTTCCCGGCCGAAGAAATCTATTGGAATCAGCGGGCCGAACTCATCGCATCTGGACAGTTGCACACGGTCCCACCCGTAGTCGAGGAGTTAAAGGTTAAAGCGCAGGCCTTGGGTCTGTGGAATCTTTTCCTTCCTGAACTGTCAGACGGGTTGGGGGCCGTCGACTACGCCTATCTGGCAGAACCCATGGGTTGGTCGATTGATATTGCTCCGGAAAGCATGAACTGTGCTGCGCCGGATACCGGCAATATGGAGATCCTTTCAATGTTCGGTACTCCTGAGCAAAAACGCACCTGGTTGGAACCGTTAACCCAAGGAAAAATTCGTTCCTCTTTCGCTATGACCGAGCCAGACGTGGGTTCATCTGATGCGACCAACATCCAGCTTTCAATTGAGCGCGATGGAAGTGACTACGTAATCAACGGTCGCAAGTGGTGGTCATCGGGAATCATGGATCCGCGTTGCCAAATAATGATCGTTATGGGAAAAACCGACCCGGGCGCCCCACGTCACCAGCAGCAGTCCATGGTTTTAGTCCCCGTTAAATCCCCTGGCGTGACAATTGTTCGCGATCTCAGTGTGTTCGGTTATCACGATCAACATGGGCACGGTGAAGTTGCTTTCGACAATGTTCGAATTCCTGCAACAAATTTACTCGGTGAAGAAGGAGGCGGTTTCGCAATTGCCCAGGCGCGCCTAGGCCCTGGCCGAATTCACCATTGCATGCGTACGCTTGGAATTGCTGAGCGAGCCCTGGCCATGATGGTTGAACGTGCGGAAAAACGTGAAGTTTTTGGTGGGCCACTGATTAACCAGGGTGTAATTCAAGAGTGGATCGCCGAGTCGCGCATTGCAATTGATCAGGCAAGACTTTTGACGCTTAAAGCTGCGTGGGTAATTGAAAAATCTGGGGCAAAAAATGCCCGGACTGAAATTGCTGCGATTAAAGTGGTGGCCCCTCGCGCTGCACTTCAAGTTATTGACCGGGCAATGCAAACATTTGGTGGTGCGGGAATTGGTCCCGACACGGTGCTGCCACGGATGTATGCCGGGGTACGAGCGCTGCGGTTCGCTGATGGCCCTGATGAAGTGCATCTACGTGATCTTGCTCGCCTTGAGGTGAAGAGACAAGACCTGGCTAATGGTGCTCTTGGTGGATAAGGCCATACCGGATCGAGGCTCAGAAGTCCGAAGTGAAGACACGCTTGACCTGGCTGCCCTACTGGAGTGGGCAACTGAGAAAGGGCTGGGACTCACCGGCCCCCTTGGCTTATTGCAGTTTCAAGGTGGCGCGAGCAATCTGACCTACTTGGTCACCGATGCGACGGGTCTCTCCTTGGTTTTACGTAAGCCGCCACATGGCGTGAAAGCAGCAAGTGCCCACGACATGGGTCGCGAAGCGCGAGTACTCAGTGCACTTGGTCCCGTTCTTGCCCCCGCCCCCAATGTCATCGCGTACTGTGAAAGCAGCACAGTGCTGGGGGCTCCGTTCTACCTTATGGAGTACATCCCGGGCCACATTCTGAGCACTTCCATTCCCGAGGATTTGGCGCACAGCGATACCGACATCCGAGCGCTATGTGAATCTATGGTTGATGCTCTAGTTCAGGTTCATCAGGTGAATGTCACCGAGGTGGGACTAGCCGACCTGGATCGAGGCGAGGGGTACGTATCGCGACAGGTGTCAGGGTGGTCGAAGCGTTATCGCGATTCACGAACCCTTGATGTACCCGATGCCGAAGAGCTAATGGCTTGGCTAGAACTCAACCAACCACCCGATGTCCCCCACACACTCATTCACGGTGATTGGCGCTTTGACAATCTAGTCCTGAACTCATCCGGTGAGTTGATCGGAATTCTCGATTGGGAGATGTCAACGGTCGGCGATCCATGTATGGATTTGGGGGCAGCCTTGGCATATTGGGTACAAGCCGATGACGATCCTGACTATTTAAATGTGCGGATGCAGCCAACAGATGCGCACGGGATGCTCACGCGAGCACAAGTGGTTGAGCGGTACGGACAATTAATGGGTGGCCAAGTGCGGCAGTCTCTGGAGCAGAATTGGCAATTTTATGAAATCTATGGACTATTTCGGCTCGCAGTAATCATTCAACAAATCTGGGCAAGATATCAATCCGGGGCGACAACCAATCCACGATTCGCAACCTTTGGAGCAGTGGTCAACATGTTGATTGCGCGTGCGCAAACCGGCAGGAGTTAACGGACCTGGATGTGCCCAGATCTGAGAAACTACAACAATTTCGCAGGTCTGGACTTCACGCTATGAAGCTAATGTCCCCGCGAAGATCTGCCAGGCCAGAATACTTTTGGCGATCAAGCTAAGGAAAATGTAGGCCCGC
>CAJIYV010000003.1 GCA_905181745.1 uncultured Actinomycetes bacterium
CGAGACAGCTACAAGAAACTCTGCTGGAGCCTTAGCCCGTGCGAGTTACCACGTAGTCACACAACGCGATCAACGTCTCTTTTGCTCCAATATCGGGCAGTGGTTCTAGGGTTCGCCGGGCTTCATCGGCCCAACGACAAGCTTCAAGCCGGGCTTCATTCAGGCTCGAATGGTTACGCAGCAGCTCCAGGGCCACCGCGTGTTCTGCAGGATCAGGCAGTGGGCGTGAGAGCAACTCACGCAGTTGAGCATCCTCTGGGTGCGCCTGAGTCAGGGCGATCAACCCGGCCAGTGTCGGTATTCCCTCCCGTAAATCCGTCCCTGGGATCTTGCCCGACTGTTCGGACATTGAGGTAATGTCCACGATGTCATCGGCCAATTGAAAAGCGACACCGATTTGTTCGCCAAACTTAGTCAGTGTGTCGACGACCTCCTGGTCGCAACCGCTGAGCATGGCGCCGAATCGCCCCGAGGTGGCAATGAGTGAGCCAGTTTTTTCTGACAAGACCGACAGGTGATGCTTAACCGGGTCTTCACCATCCAACGGGCCGACAGTTTCCTTGATTTGCCCGGTGCACAGCCGCTCAAATGTTTCAGCCTGAATTCGCACAGCATCGGGTCCAAGACCGGCCAAAATTTGCGATGCGCGCGCAAAAAGGAAGTCCCCGGTAAGAATCGCAACCGTGTTGTCCCAGCGGACATTCGCGCTAGTCGCACCCCGCCGCATAGTGGCTTCATCCATGACGTCGTCGTGATACAGGGTCGCGAGATGTGTAAGTTCAACCACCACCGCTGCCGGTATTACTTCAGGTGACTTTGGATCTCCGAATTCGGCTGCCAGTAGTACCAACAGTGGGCGAAAGCGCTTGCCCCCGGCAACAACAAGATGACGCGAAGTCTCAGAAACGAAAGGGTACTCACTGCGCGTGGACTCCAGAAGCGCCTTTTCTACCAGCGCGAGCTCAGAACTGATCTGCTCCTCAAAATCCGGATCACTGGCGTGGAAGATCCGATTCATGTGCTTAGGCTACTACCTGATGAATATTCCGGCATTGCTCAACAGATCCAATAAGGGCTGCGGGATTATCCCCAGCACCAATGTTGTGGTGGCCGTGGCAGCGACCGTAATGGTGGTCAGGATCGAAGGAATGGCCACCGAGGCCGTGTTCTCATTAGGCGCGGAGAAGAACATGACCACGATCACCCGAACGTAGAAGAACGCGGCAATAATGCTCGCAATGACCGCAGCAATTACCAGCCAGGTGTCACCTTCAGCAATTGCAGCCGCAAAGACACCAAACTTGATCACGAACCCGCTGGTGAGGGGGATGCCCGCCAGAGACAACATGAAGGTCGCCATAACCGCGCCCAACACGGGGGACTTCTTGCCAAGTCCAGCCCATTTGGACAGATGCGTCGCCTCACCGGAGGAATCGCGCACCATGGAAATAACTGCCAAGGTGCCGACCGTAACCACACCATAGGCGATGAGATAAAACATTACCGCCGCGATACCGGCAGGACTTGCCGCGACAACGCCCACCAGAATGAAACCAGATTGCGCTACTGCCGAATACGCCAGCATCCGCTTGACATCACTTTGGGTCAGTGCAATCAATGACCCAACGAGCATGCTGAGGATCGCAACAGTCCACAAGATGACTTCCCAGTCCCATTGAATTCCGGAAAACGCAACATACAGCAAACGCATCATGGCCCCAAAAGCCGCGACCTTGACCGTGGCACCCATGAAAGCGGTAATTGGGGTCGGTGCACCTTGATATACATCCGGAGTCCATTGGTGAAATGGAACGGCGCCCACTTTAAAGAACAATCCAACCAGCAACATGGCCATACCGATCACGATCAAAAGTGTTTCGCTCGTGGTCGATGCCAGTGAATCGTGGATGACAGGTAGCGAGATGGAACCAGCAAATCCATACACCAACCCCGCACCAAAAATAAAAAATGCGGATGAAAATGCTCCCAACACAAAGTATTTGAGTGAGGCTTCTTGCGAAAGTAGTCGGCGTCGGCGAGCCATGCCGACCATGAGGTAGAGCGGCAATGACATCACCTCAAGTGCCACGAACATGAACAGCAGGTCGTTGGCAACTACAAATACGAGCATGCCAAAGACTGCAAATAGGAACAGTGTCCACACTTCCGTTTGGAAGTAGCCGCGTGCTGAAAACTCGCGTTCGTCAACTGACCCTGGTAGCGCCGATGCACTCGGCGCGAATGCATCTCCCAGGCTGTCCAAGGAACGCTCGGCAATGAGGAAAGCGCTCAGAAGCGAGAGGAGCAGAATCGTGCCCATCAGGACAACACCTGGGCCGTCAATCGCAACCGCCCCACCGACGGTAATTGTACGAAGGTTGTGGTTGATCACCAAAACGATAAATGCGCCGATCAAAGAGAAGAACGTCAGCATTAACTGGATTTGCCGACGAAGGAAACGTGGCAGAAAAGTTTCGGCTAGGACCGACAACAGCGCGGCGATTCCGACAATCAGAATCGGCGAAATGGCTACATAGTCGATCTCCGGAGCGGTAAAGGTATTCACTCCGATCCTCCTTCGCTCGTGACCGATTCACCCAAGATCGGGAAGGTGACCTCCGGGTCACTCACACCCACAGTGGTCATGACTCGGTCAACTGCTGGGTTGATCACATTGAGCAATGGAGCCGGGAAAACTCCGAGCACGATTATTAGCAGGGCAATGGGTGCCAGGGCCGTGATCTCGCGTCCGTTGAGATCCTTCATGCCTTCGCAGTCGGGGTTCAGTGGCCCGGTCATGCTCTTTTGATACACCCGCAAGACATAAGCCGCGGTAATCACAATGCCCACGGTTGCGACTGCGCCCAGCCACATGTACTGCTGGAAAGCTCCCAGCAAGACGAGGAACTCACCAATGAAGGAGACCATGCCTGGCAGGGCCAAGCTCGAAAGCGCTGCGATCAAAAAGAAGCCGGCGAGAACAGGGGCCACTTTGTTCACACCACCAAATGAGGACAGTTGAGCAGACCCACCCCGACGCGCCATGAGGTAGCCCGCGACAATGAACAATCCCGCGGTGCTCAGGCCGTGGGCCACCATGTAGACCATGGAGCCGGTGTGCCCCGCGGAAGTGAACACAAAAATACCCAAGGCAATAAAGCCAAAGTGGGAGATTGACGAGTAGGCAAAGAGCCGCCGCAGATCGGTTTGCTTCAGGGCCACAAAGGCGCCATAGAAAATTCCGATTACAGCGATCGAGATCACAGCCGGTGCGTAGAAAGTGCTGGCCGCCGGGAAAATTTCCAAGCAGTAGCGAATCATGCCGAAAGTTCCCACTTTATCCAGGACGCCAATCAACAGGACCGAGGTTCCGGGCTGGGCTTGGCTGGCTGCATCGGGCAACCAAGTATGAAATGGCCACAGTGGCGCTTTGATGGCGAAAGCAAAGAAGAACCCAAGGAATAGCAATTTTTGAACATCTGGATCGATATCAAGACCCACCAGAGTCGTAAAGTCAAATGTTCCCGTACCCGTTATCTGGGCCGAAACGACGTAGAGGCCAATCAGAGAGGCCAACATGAACAAGCCACCGACCAGGCTGTAAATCAGGAATTTAACGGCAGCGTAGGAGCGTTGAGGACCACCGTAACGACCGATCATGAAGTAGACCGGAATCAGCATTGCTTCAAAGAAAACGTAGAACAAGAACACGTCGGTTGCGGCAAATACCCCGACCATGAGCGACTCGAGTACCAGAATTAACGCAAAGTAGCCCTTCACACTTCCCTGTGACTCAAGTCCTTCATCCCAGCCGCCCAAAATCACGACCGGCACCAACGTTGCAGCAAGTGCAATCAGGACTAAGGCAATTCCATCCACTCCGAACGAAAAGTTGATGCCAAATGTGGGAATCCAGGCGTAGCTTTGCGTGAATTGAAAAGCTTCCTGTGAATTGGCATCAAAATTCAGTGCCATTGCGATAACCGCACCGAGGGTGAGCAACGAGAAGGCAAACGCCACAGCTTTAGCGAGTCCGGCGTTGTGCTTAGGAATCAAAATTACAATCACACTGCCCACAAGCGGCAGCAGAGCGATTGTGGTCAACCACGGGTACGTGTTCACTAGATCCTCACCAACAATAGGGCCAGGAGCACCAACACAGCCCCACCCACCATGGACAACGCATAAGATCGAATAAAGCCAGACTGGGTACGCCGCAATCGACCAGACAGCCCACCGACGACTGCGGCCGATCCATTAACGAACCCGTCAATCGCGCGGGCGTCACACCACACCAACGCACGGGCTGCGTAATTGGTGGGTGCCACAACAAGCGCGTGGTTAACCGCGTCACCGTAAAGATCTCTGCGCGCTGCGCGGGTGAGCCAATTGCCAGATGGCGCATCAACTGGCACTTCACGGCGGGCGTAGGAGATCCAGCCGATGAGCGCCCCAGCGATGACAACGATCAGAGTGATGCCGATATATGCAGTTGTGGGTAGAGGCGTGGGCTCGCTTTCATAACCCACCACAGGTTCCAACCAACTTTTAATATCACCCCAGAACAACAGTGCCATGCCCAGGAAAGTTGACCCAAGTCCCAAAATGATCAGCGGGATTGTCATCACGGCTGATGACTCATGTGGGTGGACGTCGCTCTCCCAGCGCTTCTTGCCGAAGAAAGTCATGGCAACCATGCGGGTCATGTAGAAACCGGTGATACCCGCTGCGAGAACTGCCGCGCCACCGATAAACCAACCACGCTCAAATGCGGCGTGAATAATTTCGTCTTTCGACCAGAAACCTGAGAACGGCGGAATACCAATGATTGCTAAATAGCCCGCCATAAAGGTAATAAAGGTGATCACCATGACCGATCGCAATGCTCCATAACGGCGCATATTGACGTTGTCATCCATTCCGTGCATGACCGAACCAGCGCCAAGGAAGAGCCCGGCTTTGAATACACCGTGGGTGACGAGGTGGAAGATGGCAAAAACATAACCAATCGGGCCCAGGCCGACTGCAAGCATCATGTAGCCAATCTGGCTCATAGTTGATCCGGCAAGCGCCTTTTTAATGTCGTCTTTTGCTGAGCCGATAATTGCGCCCATAAAAATCGTGATCAAAGCAACGACAATCACCGCCATCGCTGCCCACTCCGCATTGTTATAAATCACGTTGCTTCGGGCGATCAAGTACACGCCAGCGGTTACCATGGTGGCGGCGTGGATGAGTGCAGAGACGGGTGTTGGGCCTTCCATCGCATCGAGCAACCAGGCCTGCAGCGGGAACTGAGCTGACTTACCGGCTGCTGCGAGCAGTAGGAGTAGGCCAATCGCGGTCAAAGTTCCTTCACTTGCTTGGGTCGCTGACCCAAAGACATCTGAGAAAGTAACTGAACCGAAGGTCACGAACATCAACATGATGGCAAGGCTCAGGCCCACGTCACCTATGCGGTTAATAATAAAAGCTTTCTTGGCCGCAGCCGCAGCCGTACGCTTGTGCTGCCAGAAGCCAATAAGTAGATAACTGGCCAGACCCACGCCTTCCCAGCCAACGTAGAGCAGCAAGTAGTTGTTCGCCATGACCAGCAACAACATGGCCGCCACGAAAAGGTTCAGGTAACCAAAGAATTTGCGTTTGTCCGGATCATGGGACATGTAGCCCAATGAGTAAATGTGAATGAGGGAGCCCACGATTGTGATCAGCAGAATGAACACCATGGAGAGCTGATCCAGTTGGAATGCAAGATCGACGGTGAAGTCACCAACGAAAACCCACTGGTAGACGACCTGCGTTATAGCCCTTTCCTCTGTTGGCAACCCCATCATTTCAATCAGAAGCAAGACGCCAAGAACAGCGGATGCGCACACGCTCAGTACTCCCAGGTAAGGCCCCCACGAGTTGGAGCGTCGACCGGTAAACAGCAGAATCGCTGCGCCCGCCAACGGCAACGCAATAAGAAGCCACATTAGGGAAAAAAGCCCCTCTGCTGGCATAACGGTCACGTCTGGTCCTATTCCTTGGTATTAATCTGGTCTACTAATTTTTCGTTAATACTTCAAAAGATTTGGCTCGTCAATTGATGCTGATTGCCTAGTTCGGAAAACTTGCACGATAATCGCGAGACCGACGACTACTTCGGCTGCCGCGACGACCATGACAAAGAAGGCGACAGTTTGACCGTCGAGGTTTCCATTCATTCGAGCAAAAGCAACAAACACTAAGTTCGCCGCGTTAAGCATCAATTCGACTGACATGAAAACAATGATTGCGTTGCGGCGAACCAGCACACCGACTGCGCCAATACTGAACAGTATGGTTGCAAGGTAGATGTAATAGACGGGATCCATCAGTTTTGATCCTCCCCTTCTACCAATTCCACAACCGTCGATACCACTCTGTGGTCAATGATCAACGAGTCATCACGTGAGCGGACAGGCTCTGGAACACTGTCCAATGAAAGTGAGCCGTCGGGCAAAATTGCTGGGGTGTTCACTGCATTGTGTCGAGCGTAAACGCCAGGGTTCGGCTTATTTCCCGGGTGGCCCGCACCCACCATAAAGCGCGCAACCGAGAGTTCCTTCTGGGTTACCTTGGGCTTCCACGCTTCGCGATGGGTGAGAATTACCGCACCCAAGCCCGCCGTAATCAGCAGAGCAGCTGTGGCCTGGAAGGCAAAAAGGAAATCACTAAAAATCAGATTTGCAATGCCTTCTACATTGCCGCCAAATTCTTGATTTGCTGCATCCAGACCCACATCCCCTTTGTCGGTCAGTGCGGTCCCAATGCCACCAGCGAGTAACACTGCCAGAGCCACACCGAACAAGATCCCAAAAAGTCGCTGGCCGCGAATCGTTTCAATCAGCGAATCCGATGAATCGACTCCCACCACCATGAGAACAAAGAGGAAAAGCATCATGACGGCGCCGGTGTACACGATGATCTGGACCATGCCGAGGAAAGGGGCAGAGTTTGCGACGTACAGGATCGCTAGGTTGATCATGACCATAGCGATAAACAGTGCCGAGTGAACGGCTTTACGTGACAGCACCATGCCGAGTGCCCCGATGACTGTTAAGCCTCCACAGATAATGAATACAACCAGTTCACCGTCAATGGTCATTGTGCGCCATCTAGATCAGCATTTGCGCGGCCTGGATCCGGCCGGGTGTCTTGTTCGGGAACTGAACCGGAGATCTTATTTGCGTAGTAATCACGATCGGTTGTACCGGGAACCATCTCATGTGGCGGGGCAATCATCCCAGGGAGCATCGGCCCCAATAAATCTTCCTTTTCGTAAATCAAATCAGCGCGATTATTGTCAGCTAGCTCAAATTCATTGGTCATGGTGAGGGCTCTCGTGGGGCACGCCTCGATACACAGGCCACAGAAAATACAGCGGGTGTAGTTGATTTGATACACCCGGCCATAACGCTCACCCGGTGAAAAGCGCTCTTCATCGCTGTTGTCCGCCCCTTGGACAAAGATCGCGTCCGCTGGGCAGGCCCACGCGCACAGTTCACAGCCAATGCACTTTTCCAGTCCATCGGCCCAACGATTGAGTTGGTGGCGTCCGTGAAAGCGCGGCTTCGGCGGATACTTACTGGCATCCTCGGGATACTGCTCGGTCACGACCTTCTTAAAAATAGTTCCGAAGGTCACCCCAAATCCGCGAACCGCGGCAGGTAACTCAGGCATTGGGTGTCTCCTCGATCGCGTTCGTATCTTTATCTGACAGGCTCACGCCACCGGCAACCGATTGTTCAGCAAGTACCCGTCGCGGGGTGTAGGGGAATATTTGACCCGGCATAGGTGGAACCGGATGTCCACCAGCCATCGGGTCAAATGGCGCGTTGGACTCTGCTTCGAGCTCCTCTTCAAGGCTCTCTTGTTTGCGATCTGAACGAATCTGAAGCAGCCAAGACCCAATCAGCAGAACGGCGATAGCCGCGGCTCCGGTGAAAAGTAATTGTTGGTTCGTAAAACTGAAGTCGTTACGGAAAACGCGCGCTATTGCAACGATAAAGATCCATCCAAGCGATGCTGGAATGAGGACTTTCCAACCAAATTTCATGAACTGGTCGTACCGCAATCGCGGTAGCGTCGCGCGCAACCAAATGAACATAAAAATAAAGAGTTGGACCTTGAGCAGCCACCAAAGAACCGGCCACCAGCCAGTATTTGCCGAGTCCCACAACGAGAGAGGCCACGGGGCTAACCAGCCACCGAGGAACAAGGTGGTTGCCAACGCTGAAACGGTGACCATGTTGATGTATTCGGCCAAGAAGAACATGGCGAATTTCAATGACGAGTATTCAGTGTGGAACCCGCCGACGAGTTCGCCTTCAGCCTCTGGGAGGTCAAATGGTGCACGGTTGGTCTCCCCCACCATTGACGTTACGTAAATGAGGAACGAGGGTAGCAAAATTACAGCGAACCAAATGGGTTCCTGCTGTGCGATGATTTGAGATGTGGACATGGAGCCCGCGAATAGGAACACTGCCACAAATGAGAGCCCCATAGCGATTTCGTAGGAAATCACTTGGGCTGTTGAACGCAGTCCGCCAAGAAGTGGGTAGGTCGATCCCGAAGACCAACCGGCCAGAACCAGTCCGTAAACCCCAATCGACGCAATTCCCAACACGTAGAGAACAGACACGGGAAAATCGGTGAGTTGCAGTGGAGTTTCCACACCGAAGATCGACACAATCGGGCCAAATGGAATCACGGCAAATGCGAGGAAAGCTGCTGTCGCTGAAATAACCGGGGCAATCCAGTACACGGCAACGTGCGCAGATTTAGGGATAATTTCCTCTTTGAAAGCAAGCTTGAAGCCGTCCATTAACGACTGGAGCAAGCCGGCCGGCCCCACCCGGTTTGGACCAATTCGGTTTTGCATCCGCGACACCACGCGGCGCTCCCACCAGATGGTGAACAGGGTTATGACGACCAGCATTCCAAAAATAACAACGGCTTTGAGAATTACCATCCACCAAGGGTCGGTCCCGAAAAAACCAAACTGGGAACCACTCATGCAGCACCTCCCTGGACAGTGACTACTTCACCATAACCGCAACCAAGTTGCTGATAAATATGTGAATCTGGTGAGTTCATGGCCAACCACACGCTGTCACCCTCTACTTCGCCGACGTGCACTGGCAGCGTGATTGATCCGTTAGGACCGGTCACCGTGATCAATTCCGGTTGGTCCAATTGGTCAAACATCGCTGAACTAATCGTAACTACTGATGGTCGCGCGGTAGCTGCCAAGTGCGGTTCTCCCTCTTGCAACACGCCGGAATCAATCAGTAGCCGCCACGTAGCCAAAGTTATGCCTGCAGCCGGATTTGCAGCTACCGGTTTTACCTGCGGTCGCGGACCCATCCAAGTTCCCAGTGCAGTCAATTCCTTGCGTAGCTCGCGAGTGTCTCCGCCGAACTGCGTGCCCATGGCACTTGCCAACATTGACAGCACTCCGGCATCTGAGAGGGTCAGAGCATCGCGAAAAGCCGCGCTGAACGGTTTACTGCGTCCTTCCCAGTTCATGAAAGATCCGGATTTTTCAGTGACAACCGCGACCGGGAAGACGACACTTGCCCGCTGGGTGATTTCCGAATGATGATTCTCAAGTGCGACGACAAAATCAGTGCTTTCAATTCCGGCAATAAGTTCGTTGCCATTGGGCAGATCGCCGGGATCGATCCCTGCGGTAAGGACCGCCGTGAACGTTCCACTTGCGATAGCAGTGATCAATTCGCTTCCAGCGAGTCCTCCACTTGGCAAGGCGTCCACCCCAACGTTCCATGCTCGGGCGACATGTGCGCGCGCGGTGCTATCCGCATTTGGATGACCGCCCGGAAGTAGACCAGCGAGGGCACCCGCCTCAAGCGCGCCTCTTTCACCAGCTCGTCGAGGCACCCAAGCAATGCGAGCACCTGTTTTCGCGCCCAGTTCAGCGACCGCGCTGAGCGAACCCGGGCTTGTAGCGGCGCGCTCTCCAACGAAAATAATTGATGTGCTGTCAAGAGCGTTAACTACTTCCGAATGAAGGCTCGCGAGCACTTGGGCCTCGGAACCAGCTTTCGCCTGAATCCAATGCGCAGACAGCTTTTCACTACCGAGCGAATATAGCGGGCCAACCGTATGAACTCGGACACCCTTT
>CAJIYV010000004.1 GCA_905181745.1 uncultured Actinomycetes bacterium
AAAGTTGGAGTACTGCGCTTGAGTTTATTGGCAATTTCAGGACAACTAGTTGGTTCACTCGTGCTTGACCTAGTAGTCAACGGCTATCTGGATGCGCTACTTATTCTTGGAGTTATCTTGGCGTTCATGGCCGTCATCGTTAATACCATCCAGCCCAAAAAACCTGACGCGCTTACTGGCTTGGAGTAACTTGCGCGGGCAGTATATTTTTTGTGGACAGCCTAAGCAAGAATTTTGCTCGGTGACTCAATAAGAGTCACGAACTCTTGTAGCCAGCGGGCACCCTTCGCACCATCAACGGGGCGGTGGTCAACTGAGAGGGTAGCGCGCATTAGTTGACCGGTGGTGAGTTGGTCGTTGACAACAACTGGCTCAGTGGAGATCCCCCCGACCGCCAAGATGCTGGCTTGTGGCGGATTAATTATTGCAGCGAAATCTTCCACCCCGAACATGCCTAGATTTGAAATTGAGATGCTTCCACCTTCGAGTTCATTTTGGCGAAGCGATCCGGTTCGGGCACGCTGAGCGAAGTCTTTTGTCGTCAATGCAACTTGCGTGATGCTCATATTTTCCACCGAACGAAGTGTGGGGGTGAAAAGTCCCTGGTCTGTTGCTACGGCCATGGAAATGTCGACCGATGCAAATTGCACAACAGCATCGGGAGTCCAAATCACATTGAGTTCAGGAACCCGAATGTGAGTGGCAGCGATTGCCTTGATGAGAAGATCATTTACTGAGATACGAACTTTCGAGTCGTCATTGAGTTCTGCCCGCATCGCCATTAAACGGTCAACCTTCATGCTCGCGCGAAGATAGAAATGAGGGACCGTGGTTTTACTTTCAGTTAAACGGTTGGCGATCACTTTCCGCAATTTCGTATGTGGGATCTGGATCGAGGTGCCGGATTGAGCGGTTTCTGCGATCGGAGTAGATGCAATAGTTGGCATAGAAAATGCGGGTGATAGCGCAGGAGTGAGCGCAGCGAGTTCAAGATCCTTGCGTCGAATCCGCCCGGAAGGTCCGGTGCCAACCACGCTGGTGAGGTCTACGTCGCGTTCGCGGGCGACCCTGCGGGCGAGTGGGCTTGCAAAAATTCGACCGCTGTTGGAGGGGCTCGCCGGGGTTGGTGTCGCAGCTGGGACATCGCTTAGTTCGACCGGATGTGTGACCGGGTCGGGTTGATAACCCAATTCCTGTAGTGCCGCTGATTTATCTGTAATCTGCTCGCCCACCGCGGCGGTCAGAGCAATGGGGACGCCAATATTGACGTCGGTTCCGGCAGAAACTAAGTGGGTGTGCATAATTCCGTCAGCTTCAGCTTCAACGTCAACGACGGCTTTATCTGTTTCAAGGATCGCAAGAATGTCTCCCGCTTTGAAGGTGGAACCTTCCGGCATCGGCCAGGCAGATAGGACCGCTGATGTTGTGCCCGTTGCAACTTCTGGCATGAGGAGTAGTTCAGCCATGGTAATCCTTCGCCAACGCACTCAGTGCTGCTTCCATTTCCTCGGTGCGAGCAATCGCGGCCCGTTCGAGGACTTTGCTGATGCTGGGAGAACTTTGCGTCCCGGTCACTCGCAGGACCGGGTGATCAAGCCAATCGAAGTAACGACGTTGAATCTCGTCGGAGAGCCAGCCGCCATAAGAAGTACCCAATGCGCCTTGCTCTGCAATGATCACCTTGTTGGTCTTTTTAATGCTGTCACCAATGGTATCCCAGTCGATGCTGGCCCGATCAAGCCAGCGAAGGTCTATGACTTCAGCATCAATCGCACTTTGACCTTCCACAGCGGCCATGACGTAATTGGTCATGGCTAGATAAGAGATCACTGTGACCTCTGAACCAGATTTTTTGACCGCGGCTTTTCCAACGGGGAGGAAATAGTCGTATGTATCGGGAACACCGGGGCCACTGGAGGTGTAGAGGTCCACGTGCTCGAGAACAACAACGGGGTCGTCACAACTTAGAGCCGTATTCATTAAACCGACGTAGTCAAATGGATTAGAGGGTGCGACAACTCGCCAACCCGGGTTGGTGACGAATATTCCGGCTGGATCCATGGAGTGCTGGGAGCCGTAACCTGTGCCCATGGCAACCTTGCTGCGAAGTACTAGCGGGACGGGGCTTTTTCCACCGAACATGTGACGGGCCTTACCGATCTGATTGAAGAGTTGGTCGGCGGCAACCCACATAAAGTCGGCGTACATGAACTCAATCACCGGCCGGAATCTTCCATCGAGCGCCATACCACCGGCTAGCCCGGTAAATGCATTCTCACTAATCGGGGTACCAAGTACCCGATCAGGGAAGGTGTCCTTTAATCCTCGGGTGGCGCCATTGGTCCCGCCATTGAGCCGGTGAATGTCCTCGCCCATGATCACAACACGTGGATCCTTTTCCATGCGATTGAACATGACCCCGGAAACCGCATCGATGAATTTGACTTCGGCGATTTCACCCTCAAAATCTTCACGATCCTTGTAGTGAGACCCTTGCAGTTCGGAAAGGTCGCCGCGGACCCCGACATTGACAAAAGCAGGATCGGGCCACTCGGAAGGCTTAATGCGGCGTTCATTGGGCTTGCCACCCTCGACGGGCTCCAGGAGCACGGAGGTGATCTCGACCATGAGTGCGTTGGCTTGCTCAATGAATGAATCAAGTGTGTTTTGGGTGTGAATCTCGCGACGTACGAGGTGAGAGGCAACTTGATCGATTGGATCACGGGCGCGCCATGACGCTTCTTCCTCTTTAGTGCGGTATTTGAATGCGCTCCCGGGGAACGGGCCGTTTTGGTGGAAGTACCGGTACACGTCGGCTTCAACGACCGTTGGACCATTGCCTGATCTCATGTGTTCATTCGCTGCTTGCATAGTGAGAAAGACCGCGAGTGGATTCATGCCATC
>CAJIYV010000005.1 GCA_905181745.1 uncultured Actinomycetes bacterium
AGATCAGTCAAGAATCCAGCAATTTTACCCGCAGATTTGCCTGCCTTTGTTGTCAGCGGCGCGCTAAAGATGACTACAGATTCGATGTCCTGCCCCACCATGGTGGTCAGAACGTCCATCTTGGGGACTCCTTGATTAAGAACCAAGGTGGTGTACTTCTTTGCGGCGGGGGCCAAGACTGGTTGTTGAGCGATCGCCGGCCCACTCACCCCCGCAGAAACTATGGCAAGCGCCACAAAACCTGTTGCAAGTTTTCTTAATTTCATTTTTTCTCCTTACGAGATGGACGAGCAGCACGGCCGGAATCAGCCCGTCATGCAGCAGGGAGTTTCATCCGGTTGAGCGGGTAGGCGCGTACTCGTGGCTTCAATATTGAGCCACTGGCGACCTTCACCGCATTCGCTCCTAATTCGCTCATCTATGCAGGAATCGTTTCGGAGTCGCGCTCTAGGTGTGAGAGTAGGGCCGCGGCGAAAAGCACGACTGCCAAGCCGACAAGGACAAAGGCCCTGGGGTCAACGAACAGCCCCAACAGGAAGTCCGAGACGAAAACAAATACAGCTAGCCACACATTAATGCTGGAGCCTCGGTTCGTGGTAATCGAAATCAAAGCATGTGCACTGCCCAATACGAAGGCCACAATTACCACCAGCACAACATGACCAGAAAAATTTCCAAAGACAGATGCGATAAGAACTGATCCCCAAAAAATAGTACCGATCCCGGCAAGCGCGTGGACAATTAATGAAGTGATGTGGCTTTTAGTCATGCACTCACACTATCTTCCAAGCGGTCGCGGGCCAGCTACAAATTCACCATCAAAATCAGATCGCCATGGGACAGGACCATTCTCACATTCACAAATGATTCCTAAACTCACGAGCGACGACACCTATCGGAGCAATATTTCACGTGATCCCAATCACGGGCCCACTTCTTACGCCATTCAAATGGCAACCCGCAGATAACGCATATTTTGGGTGAAAATCCATTTTTTATCTGTGCTTTACGAACCACGAGAAAAGAATACCCCTCCCCTTGTGATTGCCCTGTCCCCATACTCCTGGTTCCTTAATTGGCTTCCCTCCAGCACTAATTGGGCCAACATCTGTGTTCGCGTGGTGCACTGGCTGCCCAGGGGCCACACTTCTCCCATGGCGGTTGCGCACACTAATCTCCGACGACTACCGGCACTCCCGCTGAACCCTCGGATCATTATTCTCAATATGGGACCAATATTTGTGTGGAGCGCAGTAGTTGCCAGCCTGTTGACTCAGGTAACAGCATCTTCAATAAATATCGGACCCCTTCCAGCTCTCCTCGCTCTCGTCGCTTTGGCTTTTGGCATCCCGCACGGTGCCGCAGACAACCTGACCATGGTGCACTCACTTAACTGGCAGGGATGGGTTCGTCTTGCCGTGACCTACCTATCGATTGCCGGTGCTGCCGCGTTTTTAATAATCGCGGTACCCACAATTGGTTTTGTTCTCGTTCTCGCCATGACCGTGTGGCATTTCGGTACGGGCGATGTTGAAGCAACTCAGGAACTCCAAGGCCGAGCACCCATTGCTGGAAAGTTTCGAGTCCTCTACGCACTAGCTCTGGGGAGTGCCCCCGTACTACTTCCGCTTACTTCTCCGGCTGCATTGAGCACCGTCGTTTCACTTGAACCGAGACTAGCGGCGATTTACTCCAGCCAGGTTACAACCATTACTCGAGCCATAGTTCTGACGTTAATTGTCGGCACAATCGTGGCGCTGATTGATCGAGGTGATCTTCGTGGCGCTTTCGAGCTTTTCACGTTGGCGATCCTGGGGCTTGTTGTGTCACCGCTGATTGCATTTGCCGTCTACTTTGGTTTCTGGCATGCCGCGCGACACACCGCTCGATTGGCTTTAGTAACTTCAGGGACCGTCTCAATTCGTTCGCTCGCCGATGTGACGAAAGTGGGTATCCCATCCCTCGTCGGTTTCGTTGCAATACTCACTGGACTCACAATATTTTTTGGGTCGGAGGCGTTCACTGGAACTGTTTTATGGATCGCACTCGCTCTTGTGTGGGGCCTGACCGTGCCGCACATGTGGTTCGTGACACGTTTTGATAACCGAATTCGCGCTGAGCGAAGACACTTAAATCGGGGCACTAACCAAAATAATGCGTCCCTCATTGAATAGCCACTCCCCCATAGCTGTGCGGAACCTCGCACCACTGATTGGCGCGATCTCGTTTCACCCGTAACAATAGAGGCATGACTACCGTGGGCGAAGAACAAGATCACCGTCCGATTTACCTAGTAACCGGAGCAACAGGCTACGTGGGAGGTCGCCTCGTCAGAGAATTAGTCAAACGTGGCGTACGAGTACGTGCACTCGCTCGACACCCCGAGCGGCTCCGCGATTTCCCTTGGTCGGATCAGATCGAGATTGCCGCTGGGGACGCCGGCGATCCCGAATCACTAAGCCAGGCAATGCAGGGAGTCAGCGTTGCCTACTACTTACTCCACTCGCTCCAAGAAGGCCACAACCTCGAGCGTGAAGAACGCCGCATCGCCGAAAATTTTGCCCAATGCGCCGCACAGGCCAATCTGTCACGAATTGTGTACTTGGGTGGGCTCGCACCCGACGTGCCCGTAAAAAAAATGTCCCCCCACATGCGCTCCCGGGTCGAGGTCGGGCAAATCCTGCACAACTCTGGTGTACCAACGATCGAGTTACGTGCTGCGGTCATTATTGGATCTGGTTCAGCTTCCTTCGAAATGCTGCGCTACCTCACGGAGCGACTCCCGGCCATGATCGCCCCCCGATGGGTCCGAACGAAAACACAGCCGATTGCAGTACGAGATGTCCTTCGTTATCTGGTCTTGGCCGCCGACCTACCACCCGAAGTAAGTAGGGCTTTTGATATCGGTGGGCCTGACGTTTTGGCTTATCAATCTATGATGCAACGCTATGCAAAGGTTGCGGGTTTACCTCGACGTTTGATCTTGCCGATTAACCTGCTGTCACCGCAACTATCAAGCCATTGGGTGGGCCTGGTGACTCCCGTGCCACGAGCCATAGCCAGACCTCTCGTTCGGTCTTTGAGATATCCATCAGTGTGCTTGGAATCTGATATTAAGAACTTTATTCCTGACCCACCGGATGGACTCTTCCCTTTTGATCAAGCAGTTGCATTGGCACTGACCCGAGTCCGAGACGCCGAAGTGGCCACTCGGTGGTCAAGTGCGAGCACACCGGGCGCTCCAAGTGACCCGCTACCCAGTGATCCGCATTGGGCAGGCGGCACGCTCTACGAAGATGTTCGGGTCCTTGACTCGAGCGCCACACCAGAAGAATTGTGGACCGCAGTTGATTGCATTGGTGGTCACAACGGCTGGTATTCAGCAAAGTTATTGTGGGAAGTGCGCGGCTTCATTGACCGGGCGGTGGGTGGAGTCGGGTTGAGGCGAGGTCGTCGCGACCCAAACGCCTTAAAGGTGGGTGACACAGTTGATTTCTGGCGAGTTGAAGAGCGGGAAACTCCCGCCTTACTTCGGCTACGGGCGGAAATGAAAATGCCTGGAAGAGCGTGGCTGGAATTCACCGTGAGCGCTGGCGAAAATGGTGGATCTCGGCTCACCCAGCGCGCTGTTTACTGGCCCAAGGGTCTGAGCGGTCACGCATACTGGTGGTCGGTTGCACCATTTCATGCCTTCGTTTTTCCACCCATGGCCAAACATATTGTCGAGCGAGCGGAATCTGCGCCTGCGCCGGCCTCGATCACCGAATAAACACGGTGCTATGTGAAAACTTGTAGCACACCCGACTTCTGTGTGTCTCCAACGGCGACCGCACCCAGAGACCTTGGCAAGGGCGCCATGAAGGGCGACTGGGAATTCGTACTCCCAACAAAAAACTAGGACTCTCCGGACCCAATGAAATTTAGTCTTGCCTACTTGTCGCATGCGAAACTTGGAAATCCCTAAACTAGGGGGATCGTGTCTACAGAACCTGTCCCCACAAAATTACCTTCTAATCAATTTGACCACTTTTATAAAGGTGGATATCGAATTGGAAAGCTGCGCAATGGTCCGGGTGGACCCATGCGACCCGAGGAATGGATTGGGTCAACCACAACTAGATTTGGGGAGGACTCAACCGGGCTATCCAAGTTGGCAGATGGAACTTTGTTAAAAGATGCCATTGACGTCAATCCGGTCCCCTGGTTGGGGCAGAAGCATCTTGACAAGTTTGGGACGTCTACGGAGATCTTGGTCAAGTTACTAGATCCTGATCAACGGCTACCTGTTCACTACCATCCAGATCAAAAATTTGCTGCTGAAAAATTGCACGTTAATCACGGCAAGACCGAGGCATGGATAATTCTTGAAGCTCCCCCAAAGGCCAGGGTGGGATTGGGATTTAACCGCCAGATGGAGAAATCTGAAGTCGCCGCACTCGTGGCAGCACATGACTCCGAGGGACTGCTTGATTCCTTGGTCTTCACGGAGGTAACTGCAGGTGACGCGGTGTTTGTGCCTGCCGGAATTCCCCACGCCATTGAATCCGGGATATTTGTTCTTGAACTTCAAGAACCAACGGACCTTTCAATTCTCTTGGAGTGGGATGGCTTCGCGGTTGACGGTGATAAAGATGGTCACCTCAACCTCGGGTTTGACAGTGCTCTTGATGCGTTGCGGCTCTCACCGCTCAGCGAAAAGGAAAGCTCGCTAGTCATTAGTAAGTTTGACACGGCAGCCGATTCACCACATTCAATTTTCCAGTCGGTCGCGGACCCATTTTTTCGGGCTGACTATCTCACCGGAAACGGCGAAGCAACACCTGCAGGATTTGGGATTTTCCTGTGCTTGTCAGGCACAGGAAAACTTAATTTTCATAACTACGATCAACTACCGGTGGCTATCGGTGATGCCGTCGTGATACCCCACTCTGCCGGAAGTTTTCAGATCAATGGCTGCGCTGGAATTTTGTGCCGCCCTCCCGAGGCCTGACCCCGGTCTCAACAACAAATACTCGCGTCACCTGTAACCGAATGCCTCAGCTTCCGTCAGCGTGTCATCGAAGCGTTCGACTCCAACTGAAGTGGAGTGCGATTGAAAATTTTGCGCATCTGTCGCTACACCAAGCCTAATGCAGTCCTGAACGCCCCAGTCTTCGTATAATCCATACAAGAATCCGGCGGCAAACGCGTCCCCCTGCACCTGTGGTTCCTTGGATCTGTGCCTCGGGTACTCTCACCGATCCTTGTCGCCAGGTTTTACCGATCGAGTCAGCGGCAACCGCGCACAGGTCGTGCATGTCCAGATCGTTCGAGGGCCTTTAGATCACGGCAGATGGTCATCGGGTGCACGCCGAGCCGCTTGGCCGCGTCCTCAATCCCCACACGATTCTCCTCGCGCAGCGTCGACAACAGTCGTTCCTGACGCTCTTCGGCGGAAAGAGATCCTTCGATAACCATGGGTCTCCTGTTGGCCACCATTGTTATACCTTGTTAATCTCTCATCTTATTACATGGCCACTAAATCGGGAGTTATTGTGAAGTCGTCCACCATCGCCGACCTGCTCGGCAGATCGAACCGACTCGGCTCCGATCCGCGCAACACCAACTACGCTGGTGGTAACACCTCAGCCTGCGGTGAGGTCGTCGACCCCGTCACGGGTAAACCGATTGAGGTCATGTGGGTTAAAGGCTCCGGCGGCGACCTTGGAACACTCACCGAAGCCGGACTTTCCGTCCTGCGCCTTGATCGAATGCGAGGACTAGTTGACGTATTCCGAGGCGAGGAGCACGACGACGAAATGGTCGCGGCCTTTAGCTACTGCCTGCATGGCACCGGTGGGGCCACCCCATCTATCGACACGGCAATGCACGGACTGATCGGTCTCGCCCATGTGGATCACCTCCACCCCGACTCTGGTATCGCTCTTGCCACTGCCGCTGATGGCCCCGAACTCACTCGACGGTGTTTCGGTGAGACCGTCGTCTGGGTGCCTTGGCGCCGACCGGGCTTTGCGCTCGCACTAGATATTGCCGAAATCCAACGCAGCAACCCGCAGGCGATCGGCTGCGTTTTGGGCGGACATGGCATCACTGCTTGGGGCAGCACATCCAAGGAGTGCGAGGCAAACTCTGAGCGCATCATCGGCACCGCTGAGCGATTCATCAACGAAAATGGCCGCCCCGACCCTTTTGGTGCTGTGCTACCAGGATACGAGCCCCTGCCCGAGGAGGAGCGCTACGCACTTGCAGCCCAACTAGCACCCGTCATCCGCGGTATGGCTTCGCGCGATCGACGTATGGTCGGACACTTGACGGACAGCAATGTCGTTCTTGACTTCCTGTCACGCGAACGTCACCGTGAACTTGCCGCTCTGGGTACTTCGTGTCCTGATCATTTCCTGCGCACGAAGGTGCGACCTATGGTGCTCGATCTCCCACCATCATCACCCGTAGCGGAGATTGAAGCTCGACTGCACGAACTGCACGAGGAGTATCGGACTGAGTATGCGGCCTACTACACGCGGTGGGCTACACCGCAGAGCCCGCCCATGCGCGGTGCAGATCCTGCCATCGTTCTTGTCCCTGGAGTCGGCATGTTTTCCTTCGGCGCAAACAAACAAACTGCCCGAGTCGCGGGAGAGTTCTACCTCAACGCCATCAACGTGATGCACGGTGCTGAAGCGCTTTCCACCTACGATCCCATCTCCGAACAGGAGAAGTTCCGCATCGAGTACTGGGCTTTGGAGGAGGCAAAACTACAACGGATGCCCGCACCCAAGCGACATGCTGGTCGCGTTGCACTTGTCACCGGTGGGGGCAGCGGGATTGGAAAAGCGACCGCCGAAACACTTGTCCGCGATGGAGCAGTTGTTGTCATCGCCGATCGCGATATAGAGGCCGCGCTCGCCGTCGCTGAGCAACTCGGTGGTCCTGACGTTGCGGTTGCGGTGGAGACCGATGTGACAGATGAAGTCGCGGTGCACTCCATGGTCGCCGCCGCTGCTTTGGCATTTGGTGGCGTTGATCTGGTCGTGAACAACGCAGGCCTTTCCATTAGTCAGCCTCTGCTCGAGACCACGCTCCATGACGGGGACCTGCAACACGATGTTATGGCTCGAGGATCATTCCTCGTCTCACGCGAGTGTGGGCGAGTGATGATCGCCCAGAAAATGGGTGGTGACATTATCTACATCTCAAGTAAGAACGCTGTCCTTGCAGGCCCCACAAACATCGCCTACAGCGCAGAAAAAGCGAATCAGCCGCATCAGGTGCGACTGCTCGCTGTCGAGTTAGGCGAGTACGGCGTCCGCGTAAACGGCGTTGCCCCAGACGGCGTTGTTCAAGGGTCCGCAATATTCGCAGGAGAATGGGGAGCAGATCGGGCGGCAGGCTACGGAGTGGAAGAAAAAGACCTCGGCGTTTTCGATGCACAACGCACTTTATTGAAGCGTGAAGTCTTGCCAGCAGATGTTGCTGCCGTCGTGAGCACGCTCGCCTCAGATGAGTTCTCGCGCACCACGGGCCTGATCGTACCCGTGGACTCCGGGGTGGCCGCAGCGTTCCAACGCTAGGAGGGCCCAGATCCACCCAGTAGGGGCGCAGTCGAACCATTGAACGGTCGAGTTGATCAATGCTGGTGACGCCCATGAGTTGCAGTGTGGTCTTGATCTCTTTAGACAGGATGTCTAAGACTCGCTCCACCCCATACTGACCGCCCGCCATGATCAACGACGATAGTTGTGGAGCAAGAATTCAGCGGCTGGCCACGTACACAGAGTTGGCTGATTCCCCGCCGGTGAGTGGATTGGGGAAACTCACAACGTGCGTCGATGCTTCAGTGAAGACACCAGACAAGACCCCAAGAAACTCCTGATCCGGCGGGTCGTCCGACCAGAGCGCGAATACACCGTTCGGCTTCAAGTGTCGCCGCATGGACTGCAGACCCTTCCTTAAATAGAATGCCGAGTGACTTTGGTGCAGCACGTGTCGCGGGGTGTGATCTATGTCCAACAGGATAGCGTCGTACTGATCTGGTCGGCCCGCACCGAAACCCACCGGTCCATCAATAAGTGCGAAGAAGTCACCCTCTAACAGGTGGGTTCGCGAATCAGTTGCGAGCCCTGCCGTATCGGGCAAGAGCTCGCGCTGATGCCAGTCGATTACCGGAGCAATCGCCTCAACGACGGTCAGGCTCTGGACTCGAGGATCGGCCAATGCAGCGACAGCGGTGTATCCCAATCCCAGACCACCCACCAGCACTTCAATGCGATCGCCAGTTACTTGTGCAAGTCCAATTCGGGCAAGCTCGATCTCAGCAACGGTGAACAGGCTGGACATGAGAAACTCCTCCCCCAGCTTCACCTCATAGACGTTGACTCCCAGCGTCGGGTCTACTCGGCGTCGGAGAGAGATCTCTCCTCGAGGCGTGTCCTGCCAGTCGATCTCTTCAAAGCGCACAGCCATCGCAATTCCTTGTCTCTCATGATCAACCCGCGGGTTAGCGCGCAAGTAACGAGCCGAGTTTCCTTAATATAGCGTGATCAAAAACACGTGAGCGTTCACTCACCGACGTCGAGTCAAGTATCTATCTCGTTTCGCTCGCACCTGATTACGACACCAAGTAATCGACCGCCTACGGTCAGGGTATGCGATTACTTCAGAGTTTCGTTAGGGCTGCACATCCGCTGCCCACAATCGCCGTTTCGCTGGTCATCACCGCATTTGCGTGGAGTCTTGGTTGGACCGGCTGGCTACTGGTCACCGTATTCGCAGCGATTCTCATTGGCCAGTTATCGGTTGGTTGGAGCAACGACGCCTTCGACGCTTCCTTAGATGCCCGCGTGGGGCGCACGAGTAAACCTACGGTGGCGCTAACCGTGTCAGCCGGCGCACTATGGATCGCCGCAGTTTCCGCACTGATCATTGCAATCCTGCTCAGTTGGGCGGTCGCGGGTTGGTTGGGTGGTTCATTCCACGTATTCGCGATCCTGATGGCTTGGCTCTATAACATCCGCCTCTCCCGCACCGTGTGGTCCTGGCTCCCGTACGCATTGGCTTTCGGCGTGATGCCAGCCTTCCTTTCTTTTGGATTGAATGATGAACCCCCGACCGTTTGGGCTGTAGCCGTATTCGCAATCATCGGGGTGAGCGCCCACCTGGCAAACGCACTGCCAGATGCCGACTCTGATGCTGGAGCAGGGGTGGGTGGAATCGTAGTTCGTTTAGGGAACCGTAGATCCGTGCTTTTGTGTTGGCTCCTACTCGCACTTGGCAGCGGGTTCTTGGTTGTCGTCAGCTTCTTCGCGAGTACATGGCTGCCTCTTCTCATTGCCGGTGCATTCGTCTCAGCTGTGATCCTAGGCTCGCGTGGGAACCACCGAGCCGGAATGTTTCATGCACTGATCGCAATGGTGGGCGTTGACGTTGCCGCATTGGTATTTGTCACCGCAATCGGCTAGGCGGCTAAGGAGTCCACTATCCGGTTGAAGACTCGTGGCATTGCCCGCGCCGCGGGAACGATCATGGGGCGCAGTCCACGACGAGAGGACGCCCACAGTAATCCGCCGGTCATTAAACGGTAGGACCTTGTCACTTTCTGCCACTCGTGCTCATAGCGCTCTGGTTCGTCAGTGAGAACCGCGTTCACTGCTGCTTCGGCTTCGGCAAAACCCAACCGCAAACCTTCACCGGTCAGTGCATCGATGTAACCGGACGCATCACCGACCAACAGTGCCCGATCAGCCGAACGCGCGCTCACCCGCTGAAGCAGTGGGCCGGCTCCGCGCAGATCACTCACTCTCGGTACGGAGTCGAGTCGCGCAGCGAGCTCGGGAACTCGTGCAATCGAATCATCAAGGTTAAGGACAGATCGACCAAGAACGGCAACGCCAACCGTATCGGCACTGATCGGTGTGACATAGATTTCAGAATCTTCCAGCCAGTACACCTCAACTAAATCGCTCCACGGCCTGACACCAAAGTGTTGGCGAATACCGAAACGTTGCGCACCCGATGTAATTTCTCCGAGCCCAAGGAGCCTTCGCACATTGGAGTGTAATCCGTCAGCACCGACGAGGTAACGGGCGCGAATCCCTCCCGCTTCTATCCAGCCATTCCCTTGACAGATCGCACTCACTCGACCGGTGACTATTTCGACTCCAAGCTCCAGTGCTCGCTCTTGTAACGCGGCGTGTAGGGCAAGGCGCCGCACTCCTCGACCTGGCCCCGAACGGAACCGTGCCTGGGCAACCCTTCCTTTGGAGATGTAACGGATTCCATGAAAGTCTTGACCGATCGGATCGACGCCAACTGCGCGTAGCCGCGACAGCGCATCGGGCATTAAACCCTCCCCGCACGCTTTATCGATCGGTCCAGGGCGCTGTTCAACCACAGCAACTTCAAGCCCACTGAGGCGCGCGCGGACAGCAGTCATCAGGCCGACCGGTCCACCTCCTGCAACAACTAGGTCAATCATTTGGGAAGTGTCCCAAGTGCCGCGTTTTCAACCCGTAGTCGCACGGCAAGCAGTGGCAGATTTAATGCGGTAAACACGATCGCGGTGACCCATGCGAAGCCGACCATAGGCAACGCGATTCCCTCAATCACAACGGCGACGTAGTTCGGGTGGCTTAACCAACGGTAGGGGCCTCCGGCAGCACGTGGAAGTCCAGGAACAATCACGACGAGCGTGTTCCACCGCCGACCCAGAGTTGTAATACACCACCATCGAAGTGCTTGCGAACCCAGAACCAATGCACACATGGTCCACGCGAAAGCAGGATTTATTGGTTTTTGCCACACCCACACTTCAACAAGTGAACCAACCAGCAAAAAGACGTGCAGGACCACCATGTATGGGTAATGGGACCGGCCAAATTCGATGCCCCCGTGCTCCGCGCTCCAACGAAGGTTTCGTTTTGAGACAACAAGTTCGATGACTCGCTCCACTGCCACGAGTGCAATCAGGATCGTGAAAAGGATCATTGCTGTCATCGGGTCACCATTACTGTCATCGAGTCACCATTGCAGTAAAACTAGTTCAGCGCAGAAGCCTGGGCCCATAGCAGTCAGCATCCCGGGGGTTTCTGGTTCGGGGACTAACCCACCCGAGCCATAAAGAGTGTCGCACAAAACATGCAGAACCGAAGCAGAGGACAGGTTTCCGATCGCTGCAAGTGAGCGCCAAGTAACGTCGAGCTGACCGTCGTGCAGGTCAAGCGCCGACTCCATTGCTTCCAGCACTCGAGGTCCACCCGGATGACACACCCAATGCTTGATATCGGCGATCTTCAGGTCGTGGTCACCGAGAAAGTCGCTGACGTCGTCTCCGAGGTATTGATTAATAATGTCGGCAACACCGGCTGAAAGCACAATGCGAAAACCACTCCCGCCAATGTCCCAGCCCATGGTTCGCTCTGTGTCGGGGTACAACCGACTGCGAGAAGCCACAACTCTGGGTCCGGTAATCCCCATGCGGGCCGCCCGGTTTGCCCCTACCATGACAACGGCTGCGGCACCGTCACCGAACAAGCCACTCGCCACGATATTGGGCATTGACACGTCATCGCGTTGCACAGTAAGCGAACACAACTCAACTGACAATAAAACTGCTACGTCATCAGGATGACCCATGAGGTAGTCGTGCAGCCGTGCAATGCCAGCAGCGCCTGCCACACAGCCAAGACCAAATATCGGGACCCGCTTTACGTCTTCACGCAGCCCGAGTCTTGGAATAAGTCTTGCTTCAAGGGATGGCGCAGCAATGCCCGTAACCGATGTGGACATGATCATGTCCACGTTAGTAGCCTCCAAGTTCGCGACGGCCAGTGCCCCTGCAATAGCGGAAGCACCCAGATCAAGTCCAACCCGGATGAACTGGTCATTAGCTGCACCGAAGTCCGCGAGGGTGGCGTAATCCTTTAATGGGATCGCTAGGTTTCGATTCTTCACCCCGGTAGCGATATGAATACGTTCGATGATTTGTTGATGTGCCCCTTCGGGAGACACCACGGCGGTGAACGCCTCGATGATCTCTTCCTGCGAATACCCGTAGGGTCCGACCGCGGCGTGGGCACCGGCAATAAAGCTCATACGATCATGGTATGTGCCAATCGCCCATTGCGAAAGCCGCGCACAGTGCGGCGACACACCCTCATCAACAGGGTGGTGGTGCATAAGGGTCAACGTCGCCCTTACTTCTGCAATTTAGTCAATTTTGCCTCGGCCATGGCGTGGGATCTGATCACTCATCACCCGCGTTCGTCGGCACTCGAACACTCGCTGCTGGGAACACGAGAGCAGGCGGTCGTTAGGCCCGGGTCGTGGTGCCCCTGGCTCAATCTCGACACTTCGACGTACCGCTCTTTCAAGTTTTCCTGACACGAATCAAGATCGTGTTTTTACAATAGGGACAAGCGGCATGATCACTCAGCAGATCCTCGAAAACTGTAACTCAGACTCAGACTCAGGGCAGTCGCAGGGAGAGCCTTTAAAGCGTGACTCCGATTTGCCACGAAACGACGGAATACTCACGGTCATTTTTATGCTGATGAAACGCGCTGACAAACCCCGACGTATAGACTCACAAACAGATGCAACTTCGAATTTTCACCCCGCCATGGCCACTTCTTTTGGGAGCCTCATCTTTGCTTTTTTTGATGATGGTGGCGAGTTATGCCCCCACGCCACTGTACCCGCTATACCAAGAGCAATGGGGTTTGAGTGATAGTCAGATCGGGTTGGCGTTTTCGGTTTACGCTGCAAGTGTTGTCATGGCGTTGCTATTTCTTGGCGGAATGTCCGACCGGTATGGACGGCGCAATACTTTGCTGATTGCAACGTTGACACTGGGTGCGGCCTTGATAATCCTTGCATGTGCGACGACTTTTCCATTACTGTTACTAGGCAGGTTCGTTCAGGGA
Source organism: uncultured Actinomycetes bacterium (assembly GCA_905181745.1). GTDB lineage: Bacteria > Actinomycetota > Actinomycetes > S36-B12 > S36-B12 > UBA4592. Next base: position 12,921 of record CAJIYV010000005.1, read on the forward strand.
GTCAGCGCTGCCTTAGCCACCGGAGCGGCAGCCGCAACGCTCATGGAGTCGCATCCGGGTGGTTTGGCGCGTGGCGCGTTAGTCAATACGTTTTCGGTTGCGATAGGCGCGGCGGTAGGACCCGTCATGGCAGGTTCTTTCGCTGCCGGCAGCTCATATCCGTTGGTGGTTCCTTATCTCATTATTGGAGCATTTATCCCCGTACCGTTACTGCTCCTGATTCGTGCCACAGACTCCGCGCCCAAGCAGCGAGCCGCCCGTCTTTTGCAAGCGATTCGAATACCACGCCACATTTGGGCTGCGTTCTCAGTTGCCGCTGCCGCACTTATTGGAACAAACTTGTGCGTAGCGATTTACGGATCTTTCGGGTCAAATATCGCCGCATCGGTTGGATGGACCACGGAAGTGTTGAGTGGATTACTCGTTTCACTAGTGCTTGTTATGTTTGCCGTTGTTCAGCCGTTTAGCCGAAATGTTCCACCCAAAATTTCAATGTTTGCAGGAATCGTGCTGAGCGTTATCGGATGGGCAATGACCAGTGTGGCTGCCATGGCGGCGATCTCACCGCTCATGC
>CAJIYV010000006.1 GCA_905181745.1 uncultured Actinomycetes bacterium
TCCGGCCGCATGGGCAAGGTCCCACCCTGCGTAGGCACCAACGTCATGGGCGGCAGCAGTGATGGCCTCGATCTCCATGAATTCACCCGAGTAGTAGTTGACGGCGCCAAATAAGATCGTGGAGATTTCTTCACCGCGCTCGCGCAAGACAGTGATGACGTCTTCGGTGCGCAGACTGTCTTCACCCTCACGTGGTTTTAGTCGAATAACATCTTCGTCGGGGTCCCCGCCACGAAATGCAACGTGCGAGCGAATCGCGTAGGAATCTGAAGAGAACGCATAATCTTCCATAACAATTTTTCGACGTTGATCGCGTGGTTGATAAAAACTGGCAAGCAACATGTGCAAGTTGATTGTCAAACTGTTCATCATGACGATCTCGTGCGGCTTAGCCCCGACGATTGCGGCGGAGGTTTCTGCTAGGAGCGACGGAAATGCCATCCAGGGGTGTGCCCCATGTGAATGTCCGCGGACGGCAAGTGTTGCCCACGAATCGAGCTCCTGATCGAGCGCGGCTCGGGTTGATTTTGGTTGCAACCCCAATGAGTTGCCAGCCAAGTAGGCGATGGGAATGCCTAATGAATCTGTCGGTAGCAAGTATTTATCTCGGGCAAGTGGTAGATCAAGATTGAGATCCCGGTTGAGGGCGTATTCCTCACTGGCGAATTCTGCTAGCGCGTCCATGTCCCTAGTCTCTCGTAGGTTCTAGGTCCGGCGCCATCGGACGTAGACTCACGCCTGTGATGACAGTTTCTTGGTTGCAGGTATTGCTGTGGATTTAGTTTTCCCTGGAGCCATCTACCCGGTTCAAGTCGAAGGCTTGCCCTGGTGGCCCCTGTTGCTGGTTGGCGTAGCCCTGATCGTGCTCAATATTGTGAACAACCGGATTGCCCCGCAGACGCATTACTTGCTGTGGGCTTTTGTTGGATCGGTGGTTTTGCTCGCAATTGGGCTCCTTGACGGGAATGACTTCACCGATATGGGCCTGGGTTTTTCTTATGTGCTCCCTGGCTTGGCGTGGGCGGGGGCTTCGATCGTGGCAGTCACCTTGATTTACCTGATTGGGTCCGCGTTTAAAAAGACGCGAGAAGCTTTTGCCGACGAGCGAATTGGGACTTTGTCGGGAGGGAGGGTGCTTTTTCAATCACTGGTCGAAGTGCCGCTCGGTACGGTCTTGTTAGAGGAGATCGCTTTTCGGGCAGTTTTATTCTCGATGCTCGCCCGGCGCTTTGACCTGACGACCTCAATTGTAATTTCAGCAATTGCGTTTGGGTTGTGGCATATTTTGCCCAGCATCGGCACCCATGAGGAGAATCCAGCCTTGGGGAGTGTGGTGGGTTCGGGTCGTCGCGGAAGTATCCTTGCGGTGGTTGCGACTGTGGTCACCACCACCTTTGCTGGTGTTCTGTTTACGCTCATGAGGATTTTTTCGGGAAGTGTCATCGCCCCGATGGGCTTTCACTGGGCCACAAACGGGTTGGGTTACGCTTTTTCATGGGTTCTCTTGCATTTTCGAAGGCGCAGCTAGGGTGAGCCTGCAAAGTTTCCGCGAAATATTGGCCCAATGTGTGGGGGTGAATGACAAGCGTGTCATTTGATGAATACGATAGGGACCCCGAAGAAAAGATCCTCGAGGGTTTTGGGTCGTTGGAGGAAAAGGTAATGTACGAGTCCACAAGCGTTCGCTCGAATCCAGAGACTTCTGGCGCTGGGCTTTCCGAGCGCGATCGGGCGGTTCTTGGCTTTGAGCGCCAATGGTGGAAGTACTCCGGTGCCAAGGAAGCCGCTATCCGTGAGCTTTTTGACATGAGTGCAACGCGCTACTACCAGTTGATCAATTCGTTGATCGACACCCCAGAAGCTATGGAATTTGACCCCATGATGGTGAAGAGGCTGCGCCGGATGCGCTCAAGTCGGCAGGCCTCCCGCAGCGCAAATCGGTCAAATATCCGCTAATTCCCCGTGAGTCACTGATTTGTGAATTCGGGCGTAACACGCGCACGTTGCTTGAGCATTTTGTTTATCAGTGAATCCGTTTTACCCTATGGGTGCAGGCCGTTTAATTATCGTGTGGACAGGAGAGAATCTTCGTGCAGCAGCAACCCCGTTGGTTGACTAAGGGACTTTCCTCAGTCACGCTTGTGGCCGCACTCATTGCTGCGCCGATGCTAGCTACCCCTGCGCAGGCAACACCACGGGCGATTGTGGTGTGGGTGAGCGCCGAGTATCAAGTGGCAGCTCAGGCTCTGTTCGCAAAGGGTTACAAAAAGCGTGCAATTGATGTCCAAACCCACGACATGTCAACCATTACGGCTGACCTTCAAAACGCTGATCCAGCCAACGCGCCCGACATCGTCTTGATTGATGGAGGCCGGGTGGGGGAACTGGCCGCCAACGCGCTCATTGCCCCCATTGAAATTTCGTTGGAAACCACACGGAATCAATCTAAGATCGCAATTAGTACTTTCCGAGTGGCTGATTCCCTCTTTGGAATGCCGATGCAGCGCCAGAACTTGGCGCTTGTCACGAATGCCGATTTGATTCCCAATGCACCCAAAACCTTCGAGAAGCTTTCCACTTTGGCCCTGAAGACTGTTGCTGAGGGTAAAGCAGATATTGCCTTCGCAGTCCCTCAGGGGATTGAGGGCGATGCCTATTCAACCTACCCGCTCTTTGCCGGACTGGGTGGATTCGCCTTTGGGACCACGGATTATGGCAGTTACAACCCAAAAAAGATCGGGATTAATAACAAGAGGTTCGTGAAGAATCAAGGTCAAATCAATCGGTGGAATAAGAGCGGATTGATTAATTCAAGTGTGACTGCCGAACAAGCACGCAACGCATTCACGAGCGGCCGTGCCCCTTTTTGGCTTGCAGGACCTGAAGAAATTGCAACCCTGAGGACAATGAATTTCCGGTATCGCATCACTCAAGTGCCAGCGATTGTCAAAGGCATTTATGCGGCGCCGATGATGAAGTCCATTGGGTTCGCAGTCACGAGTTTTGCTCAGGTGCATAAAGTGTTACCTGCATCGCGGGACATCGTTACCAACAAGATCACCACCACCAAAGCCCAAAAGACCTTTTATGAAAATTCGCCTTATGTCGGGTTGCCCGCCAATTCTCGTGCGGCAGCAGCATCTGCGGACCGAGTGCTCCTTGCATTTGGCTCGGCGGCTCTGGGAGCGTCGGCGTACCCCAATATTCCCGAGTGGGGTCAGGTTTCCCTGGCGCTTTCCGGGGCGTGGCGCGACAGTACGCGTGGCGGGGACGCCATCCGATCCCGCAAGTCATTCGCCGCGGCCCGAGCCCAGGCAGTGGCCGCGCTGACACCGCCCCCGGTTGAAACGCCGGCCCCGGTTGAAACGCCGATAATTCCCTAGTGGTCCAGATCGCCTTTCAACTAGCTTGTCAGCAGTTCGGGGCAATGCCGACCCCAGCCACGCGAACAGCCGACCAAAACCCGGCCACGCGAACAGACTTAGTTGGCATTTTGAGCGGATCTGGGCCCGGATGCCCCCATGGATTTGCACTCTCACCCCGAGAGTGCTAACTTTTGAGTTAGCACTCTCCCCATGAGAGTGACAACTCAGAGAACCTACTCACGGCAGTTTCCGAAAGGGATACCCTCATGGCAAAAATGATTTCATTCGACGAGGAAGCCCGTCGGGCACTTGAGCGCGGAATGAACGTGCTCGCTGACGCAGTCAAAGTGACCCTTGGCCCCAAAGGACGCAACGTTGTTTTGGAGAAGAAGTGGGGAGCCCCCACGATCACCAATGACGGTGTGTCCATTGCTAAAGAAATTGATCTTGAAGATCCATACGAAAAAATCGGCGCAGAGCTGGTCAAGGAAGTTGCTAAAAAGACAGACGATGTCGCTGGCGACGGAACTACCACTGCGACGGTCCTCGCGCAGGCGCTCGTCCGTGAAGGCCTACGCAACGTAGCCGCTGGCGCAAACCCCATGGGTTTGAAAAAGGGCATTGAGCGCGCAGTAGGAATCGTGTGCGATGAACTGCTCTTGATGGCGAAGGACGTGGAGACCAAGGAGCAGATTGCATCAACAGCAGCGATCTCGGCTGGTGGCGACATGGAAGTTGGTGACCTTATTGCTGAGGCAATGGATAAGGTCGGCAAAGAAGGCGTAATTACTGTTGAGGAAAGCCAAACATTCGGTCTCGAACTAGAACTGACCGAGGGTATGCGCTTTGACAAGGGTTACATCTCCCCTTACTTCGTCACTGACACCGAGCGCATGGAAACAGTGCTCGATGATCCCTACATTCTGATTGCAAACTCCAAGATCTCCGCAGTGAAAGATGTACTGCCAATTCTTGAAAAAGTAATGCAAAGCGGCAAGCCACTCATGATTATCGCTGAAGATGTTGAAGGCGAAGCGCTGGCAACTCTCGTTGTGAACAAGATCCGTGGCACTTTTAAGAGCGTCTCGGTTAAGGCTCCAGGCTTTGGCGATCGCCGTAAAGCAATGCTTCAGGACATCGCAATCCTCACAGGTGGCCAAGTTATCAGTGAAGAAGTTGGCCTCAAGCTCGACACCACCACTTTGGATCTTCTTGGCACCGCCCGCAAGGTCGTTGTGACAAAGGATGAAACCACAGTCATTGAGGGTGGCGGGGATGCTGACCAGATTCAGGGTCGCGTAAACCAAATTCGTGCTGAAATCGAAAAGAGTGACAGCGACTACGACCGAGAGAAGTTGCAAGAGCGTTTGGCGAAACTAGCCGGCGGCGTTGCAGTTATCAAGGTTGGCGCAGCCACCGAAGTTGAGCTCAAAGAGCGCAAGCACCGCATCGAGGACGCAGTCCGGAACGCGAAGGCTGCTGTCGAAGAGGGCATTGTGCCTGGAGGTGGAGTTGCGCTTATTCAGGCAATGAAGCTCGCGGGCAGCAAGATCGACGCACTGGGCCTCACCGATGAGCAAGCAGTCGGTGCAAACATTGTTCGCGTTGCTGTCAGCGCTCCGCTCAAGCAGATCGCTGAGAACGCTGGACTTGAAGGTGGAGTTGTCGTGGAGAAAGTCCGCGATCTACCTGCAGGCCAGGGCCTCGACGCTGCAACCGGTGAGTATGTCGACATGATCGCGGCTGGAATCATTGATCCTGCCAAGGTCACTCGCTCAGCACTTCAGAACGCTGCCTCAATTGCAGCCCTGTTCCTCACGACCGAGGTTGTTATTGCTGACAAGCCAGAAAAGTCTGCACCGGCTATGCCAGGTGGAGATATGGGCGGCATGGGCGGCATGGACTTCTAAATAAGCCCCAGTAAACATGGACTGTGATAAGTCCACCGAAAACCCGGTAGGGGAGCAGCTCGGAATCCGAGCTTCTCCCCTACTTTTTGCCTAAATCGTGCGCTGGCCCACGTCCATTAGCTCAGTTGGTGGGAATTGATAACGAATCGTTGAATGCGGGTGGACGATTCATCCGTTACCCGCATCACCCAGAAACCTGTTGAGGCTCCAGTCGCAGCCGCCCACCAATGCCGATTCACTGCAGGTTGCCAACTGCGGAAATATACTCCAAACTAAGGACTCAGTTAGTGATCAAAGTTCTCAGAAGGGGACATCTTGAAGGTCAATCAAATAGCAGCGCTTCGGCGCGATCACTTTCCAGTTTTTGAGCGCAGAGCATATTTAAACTCGTGCTCACAAGGAGCACTGGCCACTGAAGTGAGAGCAGCTTACGATCTTTATCTTGATCAGCTGGAAGAGTTTGGTTCCTTGTGGGAAACGTGGGTTGGCATCCAAGAAGACGTGCGAGATCAGCTTGCCCAAGTTTTCACGACTCAGACAGACCAAGTCGCAATCACAACTAGTGCCTCGGCAGCGGTCAATGCGATAGCGAGTTGCTTTGATTTTCGAAAAGGTCCGAGAAAAGTTCTGACAACTTCACTCGAGTTCCCTACCATCGGTCAGATTTGGCATGCCCAGGAAAGGAACGGCGCCGAAGTCGTACATATTGCCGCGGATCCAGATAATCGTTTGCCTGCTGAGCGAATCGCAGCAGCGATTGATGGCAACACGGCAATCGTTTCAGTCACGCACGGCTGCTATCGAAATGGCGCCATGAACGACATCAAGGCGATTGTTAAGGCTGCGCATGACCAAGGTGTCCCAGTTCTCATTGATGCTTATCAAACTTCTGGTGCCGTGCCAATTAACTTTGAAGAGCTCGGTGCAGATTTCTTGGTGGGCGGAGTGCTGAAATACATGTTGAGTAGCCCTGGAGTTGGTTTTGCGCTAGTTAACAACCAGACAGTTTCTGAGTTTGTCCCGACTACCACTGGCTGGTTTGCGGCGCGCGACATTCACTCCATGGAAATTGACAGATTTGATCCGGCAAAAGACGCTCGACGATTTGAGGCGGGAACGCCCACCGTGCCTAGTTTGTACGCAGCTCAGGCTGGCTTAAAGCTCTTACTCGAGGTCGGTGTGGAAAATGCTTGGGCTGTATCAAGTCAATTACACGATCAACTTCGTGCAGGTGTGAGTGAGTTGGGTGGAATCTGCGCAACGCCAGATGGTCCGGGAGAGCATGGCCCGATGTTGGCGGTCGTATCAACAGATGAGCCCGCACTCGTTTATGCCATGGAGCAAGATAATGTTGTGGTATCTGGCCGTGACGGAAACGTGCGCGTAAGCCCGCACTTTTACAATAACTCTGATGACATCGAGGCAGCACTGGCCTCTATGTCGAAGAACAGAATCCTGCTCGCGACTTCATAAATAATAACTCGTTGCCCAAATGGGAGGCGCTTGGCTGACCGGTAGGTTACGAATATGGAATTGCAGGGCTCATTCACGTTCTTGGCAATTGATAGTGCTGATGTGCGCCTTAAAAGCGGTGGCTCAAGTTTAATTAAGGTGGAGATCAAGGCCCCGGTTCGATCGGGGAAACTACATATTGTCGATTCCATTGCAACTATTAATTTGGTGTTGGCTTTGGACAAACTGAAGACCGGTAATTTTTTCACCGAAGCTGCGGCTCGAACTTTTATCGGTGGCTACAACGCCCATGACTTGGTTTTTCAGGGCTCCGGACCGCATAATGGTAACGCTTATGACGTCTCCGGGAACGCACAAGCAGGGGAACTGGACGTCGAGATTTCACTCACGATTACCGCTGTTGCGAATTCTCCTGAGCCCGAAGTTGAACTGGTGGGTTCTGCTGCTTTTGGCAGGGTTCATATCCCGTTGCCCGGTATCGGTACGGTTGAAAATCTGATTATCGATATTGATGCGAGGTTAACCGTCAGCGAAGTCTGATCGGGAAAGCCAAATTGGTGCGGCGTATCGACAGACCCCTTATTGATGACATTTCGACACGGCCAACCACCATTACTTACCAACCTTCGAGCGAAAGCGAATAAACCGTTCAGCGCTAGTTACCGGTTGACAGATTTGCGGAGTCAATAATCCGGTAAGAGTATCCCTGCTCGGCTAAGAATCGTTGCCGGTGTTGGGCAAAGTCAGCATCTAAAGTGTCGCGGGTAACCACCGAATAGAAGTGTGCCGTTCGACCGTCGAATTTTGGCCGCAAGATACGGCCCAGTCGCTGTGCTTCTTCTTGGCGTGACCCAAATGATCCACTGACCTGAATTGCAACGGTTGCCTCCGGGAGATCAATGGAGAAATTTGCGACTTTGCTGACCACAAGGAGATTAATTTCGCCGATTCGAAATTGTTGGTAGAGGCGTTCACGCTCTTTGACGCTAGTTGCGCCAGTGATTACTGGAGCGCCAAGGTGTTCGCCAAGTTCCGCCAACTGATCAAGGAATTGACCGATCACCAAAATTTGTTCACCTTCATGCTTGTGCACGAGTTGCTCGACGATTTCAATCTTTTCGGCCGCACTGGCTGCCAGGCGGTACTTGTCTTCTTGCTCGGCAACGGCATAAGCCATGCGGTCTGGCTCGGGCATGGTGACGCGAACCTCAACACAGTCCGCTGGTGCGATGTAACCCTGATTTTCAATTTCTTTCCAGGGTGCGTCATAACGCTTTGGTCCAATGAGCGAAAAGACATCAGATTCGCGACCATCTTCGCGCACTAGCGTTGCGGTTAATCCAAGACGCCGGCGAGATTGAATATCTGCGGTGAATCTAAAGATTGGAGCGGGAAGTAGATGAACTTCATCGTAAATTATCAAACCCCAGTCGCGGGAATCAAAGACTTCTAAATGCGTGTAGATGCCTTCGCGTTTTGTGGTCATCACTTGGTAGGTCGCAATTGTTACTGGGCGAATTTCTTTTTTCGCACCCGAGTACTCACCGATTTCGTCGGCCGTGAGGTTGGTGCGCTTGAGCAGTTCGTCTCTCCATTGGCGGGCACTCACTGTGTTTGTCACCAGGATCAGCGTGGTCGCTTGCGCCCGGTACATGGCTAGCGCACCAACGAGCGTTTTCCCGGCACCGCAGGGAAGAACGACGACACCGGATCCACCATGCCAAAACCCGTCAGCCGCTTGAATTTGGTATTCACGTGCGTCCCAGTCCGTTTTAAGTGAAATGG
>CAJIYV010000007.1 GCA_905181745.1 uncultured Actinomycetes bacterium
TCTTTGAGGGGTGTGTCCGTAGAATTGATGTTGCATTTCCCTGAGGATCAAGGTCAACGACGAGTGAAGCAAGACCCCGCGAGGTTGCTGCACCAGCCAGCCCGAGCGTCACCGCTGTTTTACCGACCCCACCTTTTAAACTCACGATACTGACTACTGGCATGGCCTTATTGTTCACGGTCCACCCCCTTTCTTGCAACTCACCCCACCTACCCACCCCACCTACCCACCACACACCCGACCCCTACAACTACATCCCTCGGCCTCACCAGGGTTGTTCTGGGTTTTTGGAAAGCACCCTTGTGGGGAATTATTTGATGGGGAGGTAGTGTAAATTCATGCTTTTCCTTCCCCGCAAGCACACAGCCCTAGCGGCATGCGCCGCCCTGATCGCCAGTATTACCGTGACTTCGACCACCATTCCCGTGAGCCACGCTGCCGAAGTAGGCACTTGTTTTACCTATGCCGCGAGCGGAACCAAAGACCAAGCAGCTGGCGCACCGGCCGTTGACTGCAGCACACCACATACTGCCCAGACCTACTGGAGTGGCACTTTGCCTGCCAACTTTTCTGTTCCCGCAAAGGCGAAAGCATCCAGTCGCTTAAAAGCAACCCGCGCCTGCACCTCAAAAAAAATGAATGCTTTTCTGAATTTGGATAACCGTGAGCTACCAACCAGATTTCACAGCGTGCCTGTTTTCCCCACCAAAGCGCAGTGGAACGCCGGCGAGCGCTGGGTTCGGTGTGATGTTGTTTTCCGCTCAGGCAAAGCGTACAAAAAACTCTCGGTACCCATGGCTGAGTTTGCTGCTGTGACTCCGGGGGATCAGCTAAATTTTTGCACGCCCAAAGTTCCGGGAAATAGGTCCACGAGCGCCTACCCCTGCACTAAAGTCAAGAAAAACTGGATCATGGTTGTTGAGCGCGATCTAGGAACACCGACCAAGAAATTTCCAGGATCTCGGACAGTGGAACGGCAAACAAAAAAGATCTGCGAAAGGGCCGCAAAACCATACGTCACACTTAAAAAGTACTACCCGTGGTGGGCAATCTGGCCGAATTCAACAGGTTGGTCACGCGCGGATCGAACAGCCCAATGTTTCGTTCCCTATAGTGAATTTGTTAAGAACACTATTAATCAATAACTGGGCGTTTGGGGCCGATCCCCCACGAAATGTAATTCCAAAACCAATCAGCGATCACAGATACTCGGTTTCGACCGCCAGCTAAATAGAACACATGTAGGCCCAACCAGGACAGCCACGCGAGAGTACCGTGCATGGCTGGCCCGTTGGGCAATTCAACAACTGCCCGCCTACGACCGATCGTGGCCATTTGCCCTTTGTCTTTATAGGTAAATGGCTTGAGCTCTTGGCCACCGAGAATTTTTTCAATACTCGCCGCTACATAACGTCCCTGCTGCATTGCCACGGAAGCAACCATTGGGAGTGGAGGTTTTCCTTCTGCAGCAACGTGGGCAACATCGCCCACGACCCACACATTCGACTGAAGGCGCAATGTGTCAGACACCACTAATCTATTTGATCGATCAGTTTCGCCCAAGTCATTCCACTCGGCAGGTGCGGCGACACCGGCCGCCCAAATAATCGTGCCGGCCGGCAACACCTCCCCTGACTTCAAGTGAACGTCACTGGGGTACATCCGGTCAACAGCACTATCAACTTTCACCTGCACACCCAGATGCTCTAAGTCTCCTTTTGCCCGACCTGAAGACTTCTCACCAAACGACGGCAGCAACCGCGGACCTGCCTCAACCAAAGTGACCGATGCATTCTCAGCGATCTTTGGGAATTCGCGGTGCATACTTTTCTGCAATTCAGCTACGGCCCCCGAGATTTCAACACCGGTAGGGCCTCCGCCCACAACAACCACCCACAAAGCTTCTTTGGGCTTTGCGCCTGTCTCAACATCTTCATAGGTTCGCAATAGTCGATTGCGAATCGCACGAGCCTCATGCAAAGACTTCATTTGCAGAGCATTTTCTTCGACTCCCGGGAGACCAAAAGTTGTGCCCATGCTCCCCACAGCGAATACTAGTTGGTCAAAGTACAGGACTCTCCCATCTTCCAAGCGAATATTGTTCGCTTGGAAGGAAACCTTGATTACTTCTCCGCGAATAAATTCTACCCCGGGGATTGCCGCGCGAACCGGATAAGCAATGTCATCTTCGGGCAGGCCACCGGTCGCCACCTGGTAAAGCAGTGGGGAGAAAAGCTGGTAGGAATGACGGTCAATTACCGTTATCTCCACATTCCCTTTCTTGGCCAATGCAGAAGCCGCTGTTAATCCCCCGAAACCTGCACCCACAATGAGTATTTTTTGTTTAATTTGTTCTGACGCTTGGCTCAACGCAGTGGGCTCCTTAGTTCGGAATCCGGGTAGATTGTCTCCCCGAAAGGCTCAGTTGCGCTGAGTCGCTCGAATTGTGAATCTGTGAGTTCGATACTCAATGAGTGAACAATCGAATCGATTGTCGCGGGCTTTGTGGCACCAGGAATGGGGATTACGACGGGCGAGAGTTTGAGCAACCAGGCCAGGGCGATCTCTTGTGTGGTCGCGCTATGTTCGGCGGCAACTGCGGCAAATTCACCAAACTGCGACTCCAGGTTCTTGGCATGATGAGAACCGCCAAGTGGTGACCACGGCAGAAAAGCAATACCAAGTTCGGTACACCGATCCAAGACTTCCCGATCTTCACGCACACGCGGGGAGAATTCATTTTGTACGGAGACCACACCACCACTGCCCGGCCCCCCCAAGACTTCAAGTGCAACTTCAAGCTCGGGCAAAGTCGCATTTGAAATTCCCACCTCACGCACCCAGCCGAGATCGCGTAAGGCCGCGATGCCTCTCATTTGGTCGGTGTAGGTTTCGCGTGGATCGTGTCGGTGGTGTTGGTACAGGCTGATGACGGTTACACCCAGCGCGGCCATGCTGGCCTCACATGCAGCCTTGAGCCCTGATGCGCTCCCATCACGCGACCAAGTTTCGCCTTCACCCCTAGTTATACCGCCTTTTGTCGCCACCACAATATGGGAAATATCTGCGGGCCCGAAGTACAGTGATAACGCTTCACAGACCAGCGCTTCGTTATGTCCCACCGTATCCGCGCTGGGTGCATAAATATTCGCCGAATCAATGAAAGTAACCCCTAGGTCGATTGCCCGGTGAATTGTTGCAATTGCTTGTTCACGGTGGTCCAGCATGTCCGCAAAAGACAGTGGCATCGCGCCCAAGCCGACAGCCGACACCTGCCATGGTCCTAATTGACGTACCGGCAGGGTCGAACTGGCTCTGTTCATGATCCCATTCTATTCCCAGACAGATTAGGCGAGTCCACCCGAAAGCTCGTTCGCAGTCTCTAGCCACTGCACTTCGATTTTTTTCTTCTTCTCATTTAATTCCCGAAGGTCCTGATCAAGCTGCGCTACGCGTTCAAAATCACTCGTGAACTCGAGCATTTGGTCATGGATTCCAATAATCTGAGCATCAAGTTTGGAGAGTTGACGCTCCAACTTGTCTGAGAGCTTGCGCAGTTCCCGCCCGCGAGCTGGAGTGAGCATGGATTTCCTCCCACTTTCGTCTTCGACGCTCACATCAGATTTACCCGAGGCGACCGAAAGCATGTTTTTCCGAAACTCCAAATACTGTTCAATGCCGCCGGGTAGATCCGTAAACGCTCGGTCCCCCATCACCGCAACAAAGTTGTCGCATACCCGTTCCAGGAAATACCGATCATGGGAAATGATCAGCAGCGTCCCGGGGAACCCATCGAGTAAGTCTTCCAAAGCAGCCAATGTTTCCACATCAAAATCATTGGTTGGCTCGTCCAGAACCAAAATATTAGGTTCGGACATCAAGATTCGGGTGAGCTCAAGGCGCCTACGCTCGCCGCCTGAGAGCTCTCCTACTCGCGTGAATTGACCATCATGATCAAAACCAAGGCGTTGACACACTTGACTAGCGCTGAGTTGTTTTCCTTTACCCAATTCAATGTAGTTGGCAACCTCGGAGACAGTGTCAATTACGGACTTACTCAAATCCAAATCTGCCAGGTGCTGGCTCAAAACCCCTGGCTTAGCGGTCACGCCCTCAACTCGCTTACCCGCGAGCAGTGGCAATTCACCGAGTATTGACCGAAGAACGGAAGTTTTTCCCGCACCGTTTGGACCTAGAATTCCAATCCGCGCACCCGGTGCGATATTCCAGGTGATGTGGTCGATCAGGGTTCGGGTGTCAAACCCGATTTTAGCGTCATGTAGTTCAAAAACGGTTTTACCCAAACGAGCGCTAGCGAATTCCAATAACTCGACTGCATTGCGCGGTGGCGGTTCGGCGGCGATCAATTCATTGGCTGCATCGATTCGAAATTGGGGTTTGGTAGTTCGCGCCGGCGGACCCCGACGCAACCAGGCCAGCTCCTTTCGCATCAAGTTTTGCCTTCGAGCTTCACTCACCGCGTCCTGGCGCATGCGCTCAGCTTTTGCTAGGACGAATGCGGAATACCCGCCTACGTATTCCTCAACGTTTCCGCCGACCACCTCCCACATGTGATCACACACTTCATCCAGAAACCAGCGATCATGT
>CAJIYV010000008.1 GCA_905181745.1 uncultured Actinomycetes bacterium
ATTCGAAAAATTTGACACTATGGAGTGTGAGATTCACCATGTGCACATGGATAGCTGGGAATTTCGTGTGCGTTGTAAGGAGTGCATGAGTGTTTTAGTCACTCTGACAATGGCTGAAGCAATGTTGACGGCGAGCTTTGTTGAGATAGCGCTGGAAAACCACCCTGACAGTCTCGTCGGAGACGAACTCACTCTGCCGGCACGATCACTTGACTCAATTTCTACACAAATAGAGTTGAAAACCGACAATTTTGCTCCGATGAATTATGCGGTGCGATGCGAATGCATTGACAGCAACCAGAAAAAGATTCACAACGTAAGTACTGCAAGCCTTGCACAATTGGGTCAGGTGAAAGGACGCCGGGACTTCTTAGTGTGAGGGGTAGTGATCAAAATTCATTCTGATCAAAAATCATTGTGGACGTGAACGCATGTCACTCCACAGCAACCTGATTGGACTCATTTTGTGTCCCGACTAGCTTGCAGATTAGTTTGTCGATGCCCCACAGTACAAGAGACAGCACGCAGCACGCGACCACAATTACTGAGAGATTGATTAACACTTCGGCATAGCCCAGTTTGGTCACGTTGACGAAAGGATAGGCGTAGGCGTCAACGAATGCACCTCGTACGAGTGTGAGGAAGATCCAACAAAAAGGTATAACTAGCCCAGCAGCTATTACCCGCAGCGAAATCCAACCACGAGGCCCTACGAGTAGCCAAGCGAGAACAAAAGCGAGGGGGGTCAACACGTGGTTGCACAAGTTGCTGACCGCCGCAGCGCCCTCAGCCTGAACCAGGTCAGCTAAGGCGATGTTGTAGATGAGGCCAGTGACAGAAATCATGAGCAGGGAGCTAAACCACAAAGCTCTAAACCAGAAGGAAGACATGAGTGGGCGAAACACGAAAACTCCCACGACTACCGCCACGACGATATTGGACCAAATGGTGAAGTAGGAAAAGTAATCAAAGACACGACTAAGAAGTGGCTGGTCTGGATCACCCATTAAAGATGGATCGCCGTCGGAAAAACTCGAGTAGGTACCCAGTAAAACCATTGAGAATCCAACGAACAAACCGATACCTGAGATTGCAAGAACGAGCGAATAGGTAATGCGCCACGTTGCAGTTTTCAAATGCCTAACTCCTTGACTATTGTTTCGCATTCAGGTCAACAGATTGTGCTGCTGCCATGTGACTTCTTGACCGCCCCTCACGATACGTCATCCAGTTATTCATCGTCCTGCTCGGGGATATCGGGTCATTGGTCTGCTGGATTCTTCTTGATCATGGCTGGTTCTTTCCCGTGCGTTTTTGACGTGATTTGAGCGAGTCAGATCGCTAGGGCCATGATTTTATGCCACCAACCTCGTTCTTAGTTGACAATTCAATTACATAGTAATATAGTTTAATATTCAACAACTATCAGGAGGAAACTTATGAGTACGCTGCTCCATATCCAAGTTAGCCCCATGGGAGACAACTCCATCTCTCTCAGCGTTGCCGAGGAATTTATCAAAGGGTGGAAGGAAGCGAATCCCGACGGAAACATCATCGAGCGCAATCTCGCAACAAACCCCGTACCCGTGCTGGATGGCGAAGCGATCTTCGCGGATTACACTCCCGTGGCCAACCGACCTGAATCGATGGCGGCGAAGCGCGCGCTCCGCCAGAATCTGATCGACGAGATCACCGGGGTTGATGAGATCGTGGTTTCTACACCCCTGTGGAACTGGGGCATCCCTTCGCCCCTAAAGGCGTACATCGATCAGATCATCATCCCCGGCGTGTTGGACGGTAGCGGAGCTAATGGGCTCGCCGGTAAGAAAGTGACCGCCATTATTGCCCAGGGCGGGTCGTACAAGACTGGTTCTCCGCGTGAAGGATGGGACTACGGCTCTGGGTACCTTGAACTTGTCTTCACGGCCCTGGGTTCAACCGACGTTACGGTCGTTGTTTCTGAATTCGGACTCGCTGGCGTGGCCCCAGGCATGGAGGACTTCGTCGATGCCAAGCAGTCGTCCATTGCTGCTGCGAAGACAGCCGCGCGCGATCGCGCCGCAGCCTGATGTCTTCGGAGTGGCTGGTTCCCCAGACAAGTTTCTGGTGATCTAGCCACTCCGATCAGCCTGCGCCCCGAGGTCACCACTCAGTCGTCGACTCACCACTCTCACCAACATGATGCGCCAAAAAATGAAAGGCAAAACATGAATATTCTTACTTACATCCTCGCCGCCGTCTTCGTCCTAGCAGGTGCCATGAAGATGATGCAACCGAAAACTAAGCTCGAAACCAAAATGGCTTGGGTCAAGGACGTGTCTTCATGGCAGGTGAAAGCTATCGCTACGCTGGAAGCATTGGCTGCCCTCGCCCTGGCACTACCTCTAATCTTCGACACCGGTCTGATTCTGGTCCCCTTGGCAGCAACTGGCTTGGTTTTTCTCATGCTCGGGGCGGTCTTCACCCACGCACGACTCAAGGAAATCCCCATGATCGCGATCCCGGCCGTCCTTGGCGTCCTCGCCCTATGGGTCGCGATCTGGGGATACACAGATCTCATCAGCTAAGCCATCAACCCTCCGATAGGGAACCGACTCTCCGCTGTGGCATTTGACCGGTCAGCATGTTAAACCGCGCCTTCGATTAAAGGAGCCTTGTATCGCTGTCCATGCGGGTCCTGGTTTGGTTGGTATCAGCATTTCGTCGAGTGTCGGGGATTGATTCGGATTAACTTGCTGTTGTGAAGCGTTAGTGCGAATCGTGCCCAAAGGCGCGTGCTGGTGCCACGGCAGCATTCAACTTGGACCTCGAGCGGCCTGCTACAAATAAAGACACGAGGTGGTTTTTAACAACCTTTTGTGGGTAATTAATCCATGAGGGCGCGCACACACTCATAACGGGTGATTCCATACCTGTGGGCCTTTTTGGCGACACTTACAACAGTGCTGCAAGTCGTTGTCCAAGGAAAGCGTTTGGGCGCAATATGTGCAGTTCGCTAATGCGATTGTGCTCAATTCAGTATCGTTCAAAGTTGTATGAATAAGATCGTGAATTTCTCCTCCTAAACTTAGGTTAAGCTGTAACCGACTCTTTGATGGGACAAAAAATGAAAAAGTCTTTACTGGGAAACTTGGCTGCGGTCGCTGCAGCCTTCTCGCTTGCGCTCGTTGGTCTGGTGGGTGCCGCTGCACCAGCGAACGCGTACACCGGGAATGCGTGGCTTGAATGCCCTGATGGCGAGGTCATTTTTGCTGGTCCGGACCGGACCCCCTACCCAGGTGTAGATGGAAATGGTGGTGGCGCGCTCAATTGCAACGTCGCGGGAGGAAAGGGCGTAACCATTCTGAAGGAGTGCGGAACCCTGACAAAATCGCAGTGCCCGTTGGTAGTTATCGATGACGATTCAATCCCGGATGCGACCGAAGAGGCACAGGTTTCCACTCCACCGGCCCCATGTTGGGGTGAAGCGAATAACTGTCCCATTGGTGGCGCGTTAGAATTTGCTGCTCCAGCGTACGCAATGGTCGGTGTACCGTTCACAATGTACGCCTACACATCTCTTCGCCCGGATGTGGACAGCCCAGGCCAGTTCACGAATGGTACTGCAGTTATTGCGGTTGATGGTGTGAACTATTCAGGAGTGGACTTCGTAGACGGTGTCGCCCAGTGGCGGTTTATCCCAAAGACCCCTGGAGAGAAAGTATTCACGGCATCGGAAGTGGCAACGTCAACGATATCGGGTGCGAACGCTTACATAGAAACAGTTTCTGCCTCAGTGACCGTTCTCCCTTACGACCCGGACGCTTACGAAGCTGCTTTGAACCGTAAGGCTGTGGAAGCAGGGGAAAAGTACACGATCGTGGATAAAGACCAGGCCAAAGGTGCGGTAGCTAAGCGCCTTAATTGGAGAGTCTCTAGCAGCAGTGAAGACACGTGTGCTGTGTATGAAACTAAGAAAGGCGCAGTCAAGGCAAAATTTAATGCTGAAGGGAAATGCACCATAATTTGGGAGGATCTGAAGAATCATTGCAACGGGTTATCACGAACCTAAAGAGCAATTTGAATATGTGTTGCGCGAGATCCCGGCCGGTATTCCACAATCAGAAGTGAGCGCGGGTCAGCAGTTCTCACTGGGTAGCATGAGCATGCAAGTGCTCTGGCCGGCACGCTACATCCGGGCAGGATCGATGCCAAATAACGCCAGTGTTGTGGTCCTGGCATCAGTCGAGGGCCGTGGGATTTTACTCACAGGTGATATCGAGCGCGAAGCACAATCAGAGATCATGCGCGAAGTGACATCAGTTGACGTTGATGTGGTGAAGGTGCCGCACCATGGTTCGGCAAACCTAGATCCGGGTTTCTCCGAGTGGGCAGGAGCCGAAATTGCTTTGATCAGCGTGGGTGAAGATAACGACTATGGCCACCCGGCTCGTGCAGCCATTGACCAGTGGAGTGGGGCGCGGATCTACCGCACCGACCAAGATGGCGCGGTAGCGCTTTCACTTTCTCTTGATGGCGTGTGGAGCGCTGTTACCCGAGACTGAGGCGCTTATGCCATGCTTGGGTGTGCCTAATCGGATCACCATCGCGGTCG
>CAJIYV010000009.1 GCA_905181745.1 uncultured Actinomycetes bacterium
CGACGGATGAAAAAAGGGCTTCCCCCGGATCAAGAAGTAGACCGTGGCGCGAGTCAAGGTGCGATTCAAGTGCTGCGACCGTGCGCTTCACACTGTTTGGTGAATCGGTCGGCAAGAATTTCTCATGTGTAGGAATCGGATCGTGTGCAATCGTGATCGACTCGGTTTTCGACGCTTCAACGAGTGCCGGCAAAAAAGACCATAAGGGGACATCTTTAAATGTGCAGTAACCAATAGTGACTTCGGTGTCGGTTGCCAGAATTAGGCGGTGGTGATCAATATTCGCCGTGAAAGCGCCCAGGGTGAGATCCGTTTGCATAACACCAAGGCTGAGGAGCACATCGGCACCTTCGACCCGCTGAACAACCTCCTCGGGGCTGAGTGCTCCCAGGTACACGCCCAGGCCCAAATCGTGACGCTCAGGGAAACACCCGCGAGCCAGCGAACTCGTGGCAACAGGAATGCCGAGGGAGGTGGCTAGATCAAAAAGGGTTGGACCAAGATCACGACGTTCAATGAATGCGCCCGCATGAATTGCAGCAGAGTTGTGACCACGTAGTTGGGTAAGAACCGCTTCGATTGCTTCGCGTTGGGCTTCGGCATCAACTGGGGGAAGATCGGGATCAAGACTCTGATCTGATGTGTCGATCTCCCACGTAACTGCATCACGTGGCACCTCTATGTAACCGGGCCGCTGGGTGGAAATCATGGTTCGAATTACTCGATCAATTTCACTCGCTGCATTATGTGGCGAGTTCAAGACCGCTTGAGCACAAGTGAGATCAGTGAAGACACGAAGTTGCGTATCAAAATCCTTAACGCGGTGATGCAGCATGGGCTCCCCTTTGCGTTCGACGACACCGGGTGCACCGCTGAGAATCAGAAGGGGAACTTGCTCGGCCCATGCGTTTGCTGCAGCATTCGCAACTTTAAGGCCGCCAACCCCAAAGGTCGTGGCAACAACCCCGAAGCCGCGGATCCGGGCGTAGGCGTCTGCTGCGAAGCCAGCCCCTTGTTCATCGGTAGTTACTAAGACTGAAAAGCCGCGATTGGAAAGTTCGCTGAAGAGCCGCAGCGCGAAATCACCCACAATCCCAAAGGCATTATCAACACCAAGTTCATGGAACCTACTGATTAAGTGGTCTGGGATAGTGGTTTTCGGCATAATCGATTGTATAGGACATCGCTCATTCACGTAAAAAGTAGCAATCAATGTGGCAAGGCAAGGCGAGCAAGCAGATGCAATATTCTCCTCAGGCACGCCCTCTGCGTGCTTTTAGATCTGGGATGCGAATGCCTCTTCGCTTGTGAACACGTACCGACACATGGCATCTCAGGTGGGATTCAAGCCGAGGTTCATGCCATCAAAAGTGGCTTGCTCCGAAACGAAGAGATCTGTTTCTTTGGGTAACGATTGATTTAATTGACAGCTGTTCGAAATTGCCCATCCGAGGCGTTTACACACTTGTTCCACATGAGCACTAGTTGAATCATGGCAAATTTCTCTTGAATGATCTGAAGTGGGCGCCCGAGTTGGCTTCTTTAAGGCTAACGGAATGTGACAGATAATTGCTTTATATTTCATCGCCGCCGCCTGACGCGCGGTGTTAATCTGCTGGCAAATTCCAGCCAGATACGAGAGGATCAAGAAGTGCCGATTGTAATTGGAATGATGGCGGGATTGATCTCGGGAAGCTTCGGCGTGGGCGGCGGAATCATTATTGTTCCGGGGCTGGTCGTCTTCTTACAGTTCACCCAACGGTTATCTCACGGCACTTCACTCCTGGCCATCCTGCCGATTGCGGCAGCGGGCCTAGTGGGCTTCATTTTTCATGACTCGATTGATGTGGTGTACGGATTATTTCTTGGCTTGGGCAGCATCTTTGGTGCGCTAATCGGAACGAAACTCTTAGGCTCGATAAGTAATACTTGGTTGACGCGAATTTTTATTGTGATCCTGCTCCTCACAGCAGCCAGGCTTTTCATCGATATTCCTGTCAAATCCCAAGAACTGTCGCTGTCACCGGTGACCGCAATAGTTTTGGTTGTGATCGGGGCTCTTATTGGCGCGATAGCAGGAGTGCTTGGCATTGGTGGTGGATTGGTGCTCGTTCCCATTCTGATAATTTTCTTCGGCGCGGCAGCTCCGGTCGCAAAAGGAACGAGTTTGCTGGTCACACTCATCGCGGGGACTGCAGGAACATGGCGCAATTATCAAAATGCGAATATCGATATTCCAGTTGCTGTAAAAATCGGCCTTGCTGGAGTGCCTACTGCGCTGATTGGCTCCCAGCTCGCCATGGTCATGTCAGACCGAGTTTCTTCCGTGTTTTTTGCGCTCCTTCTCCTTGCGAGCGCAGCAATGCTGCTGCGCTCTGTCCGCACATAAGGCACGTTAAAAGGAATCACACCTGCAGGAGCGCAAACGCTGCCCCGCACCGTGTAAACATGGTGGCCTTCCGGAACCGGAGGTAGATATGATCTGAGTTCGTCTTTTTCTAAAACCTTTGGAGTAATGCCGATGAACTCTCGCTCGTGCGTAACCACCTCGTCTCGGCTTGGAAAAACACTCGTCGCTGCCCTTTTCACATTTGGGGCACTGGCCGCGGTCCCGGGTACACCGGCTCAAGCCCATGAAAGCGAACACGAGTCAGTGAGTGTAGAAACCAGGGCTCAGCCAGCAAAAGTCAAGGCCGGCGCCAAGTGCAATAAAAAGGGAAAGAAGAGAGGCAAGTTCACCTGCAAGCGTAGTAAGGGCAAACTTGTGTGGGTCCGCAAAGGAGGGAAAACCGCACAACAAGCCGTTGTTCTCGACGCCCTGTGTTCGACCTCCACGTACACCAGCCAGGTCCGTGGATTGAGATGCTCAAGTACGACTATCACTTTCGGCTCGAAGGGTTTGCCGAGCGCTGGCACGCCAATGATGGTCGGCATTACTGCGACCAACCAACAGTATCCGCGCACCCACAATTACACGCTGGGTTTCCCCAGGGTCGCACAGGCGTCATCTACGACAGTCAGCCCTGGTGCGGGCCCAATTGGAGTTGCAGTTGACGGCGTTCCACTGTTCAGTCCTTGGACCCAAGCTGCACTGCGCGAGCACGCGTTTGACATGGGTGAACTTGATAATTGCGGTGGTCACGCAGGGCGTGGAGATGACTACCACTACCACATCGCACCGAAGTGCCTGATTGAAGAATTGGGCAAAACCCACGTTGACGACAAAAAGCTTCCAATCGGAATTGCTAATGATGCTAATCCGATTTTGGCACTGGGCTGGTTTGACAAAGCCAATGACGTCGAGTCGCGACTCGACTCCTGCAGGGCTATGAAAGATAAAAGCGGTAAATACTTTTATAACGTTCAGCATCAAAGCAAATGGGATATTTTGAATTGCTTTGTGAGTAGAGTCCAGAAAACATCTCGGGATAGTTGGACCCAACGGAGGGATTCAACGGGGGCTGAGATTGTCGGAGCGAAGGTCGCGATGACAATCACGGCGTCTTCCACCGTTAGGGCTAGTGGCACGCAATGTTCGGTTATGCAGGGAACTTTGCGGGATCAAAGTGTGATTAACACTGACCAGTCGGTCACTAAGTCTTCAGCGAACACCGCGATCTTCTACTGCCAACCGCAGTGCTACGCCGAGTTCTTCGAGCCAACCGGCCGCTTCCCCGGACGTTCGGTCTACTACGAATTGGTTACCAGCAGGTGCCCGGCAGGTTTTAACCCAAACTCGCTCCCGCTGTTTGCGCCTTACCAAGGACCCGCCCTTGGAAAGCGTGCCGCTAAGTAGTTGCTCATTGTGTCCCTTTGCCCACAAAAGAATTTTGTCGATACGAGTGGTGCGTACGAGAATTTTATACCGATAAATCCACACGTCAGACCACTGTCATGGATCGCGTACAAGAAAACGGCAGTTGAGGATGTGGGTTTTGACCCATTCACAACCTCGCCGATGGTGATTTAGGAGCATGTTTGTGATGGGGAACTGTATGCGGGTGTGTGGTCGAATCCGGTCATGGGCGATCCGTCTGGACTAAAGTCAAGTAATGCCATCCGTTATCTGTAACTTCATGAGCGGGTCGTTTCTTGTTGGGCAAGTTACAGCGGCGCGCATGATGAGCACACCCAGCGTGAGGCGGTTCACAAGATGCGCTGAGGTGCAAAAAACGTGCATAATGATCTCGTGCGTGTATTTGGATTAGCCACCGGCGGGCTACTCACTTTGGCTCTCACTCTGCCTCTCGTCCTGGGCTCGCCCGCAGTGGCTGATGTCGCTGACTATCCCGCGATCAATGTGACGCGTGTGGTGGCGTCAGGCCTTGACACACCTTGGGGATTGGCATTCCTGCCAGATGGCTCGGCTCTTGTGAGTGAGCGGGATTCGGGAAAAATCAAGCGAATCGATCCGCGCGGCCGGGTTGGAACCAATGTGACCACGGTGGGGCGGATCAAGGGAGTGGTATCCGCAGGTGAAGGCGGACTCCTGGGGATAGCTGTAGCCACTCCACAAGGAAGCAGCGTGCCCGTGCTCTTCGCGTACCTGACCTCTCGTTCAGACAACCGGGTGGTGCGGGTCCAATTGCTGAAAGGTGGAAAACGGTTAGGTAAGCAGCAACCCATAGTCACTCGAATACCTAAAGCGACGAATCACAACGGTGGACGCCTGCTCGTGGGAACCGATCAGACGCTGTTTATTGCAACGGGTGATGCAGGCGATCCGCAGAGTGCTCAAGATCGGGGATCACTTTCGGGCAAGGTACTCCGCGTGGACTTCAATGGTCGGCCAGCCGCAGGCAACCCGCGATCGGGATCGCTCGTGTTCACTTTGGGACACCGCAATGTGCAGGGTCTTGACGTCGATGGCAAGGGGCGCGTGTGGGCCAGTGAATTCGGCGAACGGGATGCAGATGAGTTGAACTTGTTGGTACCTGGAGGTAATTATGGCTGGCCACTGTTTGAGGGGCGCGGTAAAGATGCACGTTTTATTAACCCGGTGACAGTGTGGTCACCGACTTCGACGGCTTCGCCTAGTGGCATTGCCATCAAAAACGATGTCGTTTACGTGGCGAGTCTTCGCGGCGAGCGCCTCTGGCAGGTGCCGATCAGAGGTGCCAAAACTCGGAAGGCCAAGTCGTGGGTTTTAGGTGACCGGGGGCGCTTGCGTACTATCGTTTTGGCTCCTGGAGGCTCATTCTGGGTCATTACGAGCAATACTGATGGACGGGGAAGCCCTCGCTTTAAAGATGACAAGATCATCCAACTTTCAATTCGCTGAGGGAGAACAAAGCAGTAGCAATTAACGTGCAATTGCAATAAGTTTGCAGAAAGCCGAAACCGTTCTACTATGGGGACATGAGAAAAACCAGTTTTGGAGTTGCAACTGCGGCCATATTGCTATCACTGGCGGCGTGCTCGTCAGGTTCAGATTCGGCCAGCGAAGACCAGCGACTCCTCGTGGCCACTACCGTCTCTCCGATCACTTCAATCGCCTCATCTATCGCTGGGGACCGCGCCCGGATCGAAGGAATCGTCCCAGAAGGCACTAACAGCCACACCTTTGAGCCAACCCCTCAGGTCGCCGAGCTGCTTAGCAATGCAGATCTGATCCTCGTCAACGGTCTCAAACTCGAAGACCCAACAATCGACCTAGCATCGAACAATAAGAAAGATGACACCAAAATTGTCGAGATCGGCACAATCGTGCTGCCCGAGTCCGACTACATTTACGACTTCTCCTTCCCCGAAGAGGAAGGCAAGCCCAACCCGCATTTGTGGACCGACCCGGGGTACGCCATCGAATACGCCGGAGTGATTCGGGACCAACTCAGCGAGCTTGATCCGCGCAACGCCACCTACTACGCGAGCAACTTCACAGCCTTCGAGGAAGATGCCGCTGCACTTGGTGAAGCTGTCGCCGCAGATCAGCTGAGCGTCCCGGCAGGAAATCTTAAACTTCTGACTTATCACGACGCTTACGCATATTTCGCCCTAGAATACGGATGGGAAGTTATCGGCGTAGTTCAGCCTAAGAGCTTCTCTGATCCGTCACCGTCTGACGTCGCGAGGCTGATAGACCAAGTTGTTGCCGAAAAAATCCCGACTATTTTTGGTTCGGAGGTGTTCCCTTCAGTGGTCCTCGGGGAAGTGGGACGCGTGACCGGGGTTCGCTACGAGGATTCCTTGCGTGACGACGACCTGCCGGGTAGGCCGGGAGACCCAGAGCACTCGTGGCTGGGCCTGATGAAATACAACTTCCAGACCATGGTCTCGGGCTTGGGTGGAACACCCACCCAGCTCGATGCCATCACCATCACACGAAATACGCCCGACAGCGCGATGTACCCGCAATGACGAATCGAATGCGATGACCGGCACCGGTGTCGGGCCTGAACTGATCCGACTTGATGGCGTTGCTGCCAGTTACAACGATCATCGGGTACTCGAGGACGTGTCCTTTCACGTTCATGAAGACCAGTTCACCGGAATTGTTGGTCCATCCGGTGCAGGCAAAACCACCTTGCTGCGACTGCTGCTTTTGACACTTGCTCCGGTGGCGGGCACAGTGTGGCAAGCTCCTGGGCTCCGTGTGGCCTACGTCCCACAGTTGGAAACCGTCAATTGGAATTTCCCCATCACTGTGTTCGAATGCGTCCTCATGTCTCGCAAGACCGGTCGGCTCATGCCTTGGGCGAGCGCATCAGAGAAAAACAAAGTTGCCGAGGTCTTGGACCGACTAGGCATTGCAGAGCTGGCCCAGCGACATATTCGCGAGCTTTCCGGAGGGCAGCAGCAACGCATGTTCCTCGCGCGAGCGCTACTTCGGCAGCCTCAACTCTTACTCCTGGATGAACCCACCAGTGGTGTTGACATTTCAACACGACACGATATTTTGCACCTGCTCGCCGACTTGCATGAAGACGGCGTGGCCATCGTGCTGACCACCCATGATCTCAATGGCATGGCTACCCACCTTCCGCACTTAGTGTGTGTGAACCACCGAATTGTCGCGGATGGTAAACCGAGCGAGGTCATGACGCCAACGGTTCTCGAGAACACTTTTGGTGCTCGCATGGAAGTTCTTGAGCATCTCGGCATGCGCGTCGTCGTGGATGAAGC
>CAJIYV010000010.1 GCA_905181745.1 uncultured Actinomycetes bacterium
ACTGGGCTGATGGATGAGCTTGGAAAAGTGAAGCGGGTCATCGAGAAGCAATCACCGGTTGATGAAGTTCTGCTGGTACTTGATGCCACAACGGGTCAAAACGGACTCGTCCAGGCCAAAGTTTTCAGCGAGGTTGTTAACGTAACGGGCATTGTCTTGACGAAACTTGATGGAACGGCAAAAGGTGGGATAGTCGTTGGGGTGCAACGCGAGCTCGGAGTGCCGGTGAAACTTGTCGGACTAGGCGAAGGCCCCGATGATCTCGCGCCATTTGATGTGAACGAATTTGTTACTGCTCTGTTGAGCTAACCGCGGTCCCGATCCTTGAATTAACACAACGTTCACATCCTGGGCATTTATTCACATCAGTGAAATGTCTTATCTCCTTTTCTGAAACGAGCCGACTCCAAGATTGGGTCACGCGATCGGCACTGTGCCGGAACGCTCGTACTCGACTGGAGGACTCCTATGGAATCCGCTTTAAACTCAGGTGACACCGCCTGGATGTTAACCGCCGCTGCGATGGTGATGCTTATGATCCCGGGTCTGGCTTTCTTTTACGGTGGAATGGTGCGTTCCAAATCCGTTTTGAACATGCTCATGATGGTGATGGGCGCGACCTTTATCGTGGGCGTCCTTTGGGTCATTTTTGGATATTCGATGACGTTCGGTTCCGATATCGGAGGCGTGATCGGGGATCCAACAGAGTTCCTAGGTCTTGAGAGTCTCATGGCAGATGACCCAGAAGCCACATTGCCAATTATGGCCTTCGTTGCTTTCCAGGGAATGTTTGCTTGTCTGACCGTGGGTCTGATCGCAGGAGCCATTCCCGATCGCACGAAATACAATGGCTGGCTGGTCTTTGGTGCCATCTGGGCTGTCCTCGTGTACTTCCCCGTTGCACACTGGGTGTGGGCGAGTGGTGGATGGATCTTTGAAATGGGAGTCATCGATTTTGCCGGTGGGACCGCGGTTCATATAAACGCGGGTGCAGCTGCCCTCGCGCTAGCGATTGTGGTGGGTAAGCGGGCCGGATGGCCAAGGACGCCGATGCGGCCACACAACCTCACGATGGTCATGATCGGGGCTGGGCTTCTTTGGTTTGGCTGGTTTGGATTCAACGCCGGCTCAGAACTTGCCGCAGACAATGCCTCTGCGATCGTGTTTGTCAATACTTTTGCGGCGACATGTGCGGCAGCAATCGGTTGGCTAATTGTTGAAAAGTTGCGCGATGGACACATGACTACATTGGGAGCAGCCTCAGGCATCGTGGCCGGCTTGGTAGCAATTACCCCGGCCTGTTCTGCGGTTAGTCCGGTTGGCGCACTAATTGTTGGTGTGCTCGCCGGCGTAATTTGCGCACTTGCGGTAAGTCTGAAGTACCGTTTCGGATACGACGATTCACTCGATGTGGTTGGGGTACACCTCGTAGGTGGACTGGTGGGCACGCTGCTGATCGGTGTGCTGGCTACCGACTTGGCGCCCGCCGGTGTCAACGGACTGCTGTACGGTGGCGGAGCCGAGCAACTCGGCAAGCAAGCTATCGGGGCGTTTAGCGTGATGGCGTATTCCTTCGCGGTTGCGTTAATAATCGGCCTGATTCTCAAGGCGGCGGGTATTATGAGAGTCACACATGATGACGAACTCTCGGGTGTCGATCTTGTGGAGCATGCCGAATCAGCCTACGAGTTAGGCGAAGCCGGCAGCGGTGGACATTTTGCGGGCATTGGCGCAGGTGCAGCACGTCGTGACAGAGAGGAAATCTGATGAAGCTAGTAACGGCAATTATCAAGCCATTTAAACTCGAAGATGTGAAAAATGCTCTTGAAGGAGTGGGAGTGCGTGGTATGACTGTCTCGGAGGGTTCCGGATTCGGGAGACAGGGTGGCCACACCGAGGTGTACCGCGGGGCCGAGTACACGGTCGACCTCGTACCAAAAGTGCGCGTGGAGGTGCTGATCGATTCAGATCGCCTCGACGAAGTACTTGCAGCGGTCACTGACGCTGCCCACACCGGAAAGATCGGTGATGGAAAAGTCTGGGTCACCCCTGTCGAGGAAGTTGTTCGGGTTCGGACCGGGGAGCGCGGCGCAGAAGCGCTGTAGGTGACGCAAATTAATCCGCTAAGTATGAATCCACTAAATAACAATTCTACAAGTCGGCGCTCTGGGCAAAGTGGCCTAGAGCGCCGATTGGCATTGAGCCAGGGAGTAGATCTTTGGTTAAGTGAGTTATTTGGTCAAGCAATTGGCACACACAAAACATGGTCACAAGATTTTGCTTTGGTGGCGGTAGGAAGTTGCGGCCGTCGGGAGTTAGGCGCGAATAGTGACTTAGACCTCGTGCTGGTACATGCAGACACCGTTACTCCCGAGCTGGTTGCCGAGAAATTGTGGTACCCCATTTGGGACAGTGGCGTCAACGTGGATCACAGTGTTCGAACTATCGCTGGGGCACGAGCTATTGCAGCTTCGGACGTAAAGGCATTTACCGGATTACTTGACGCACGGCATATCGCTGGCAATGAAGAGTTGACCCTGGAGCTTCGCGGGGTCATCGCGAACGACTGGCGGGCTACAGCGAAGAAATCACTACCAGAACTTTTTGAGTTGGTTGCTGAACGTAGAAGGAATTTTGGCGAACTATTTCAGTTAATCGAACCGAATATCAAAGAGTCATACGGCGGTATCCGCGATGCCACAATTTTGAGCCATCTGAGTGCGACTTGGTTGGTTGATTTACCCCATACCGAATGGCAGAAGGCAAGATTATTTCTGCTCGACGTCCGCGATGCCTTGGCCGTGACGGCAAAGGGTGACCGCTTACACATGCAATCCCAACAGGGTGTCGCCGCAGAGTTGGGGCTCGCAGATCCTGAGGAACTCTTGCATCACACGTACCTGGCCGGACGCAAAATCGCCTACACGAGCGAGTTGACGTGGTATCGACTCAACCAATTGCTGGTCCAAGAAAAACCTGGGCTTCGGTCTCTCGTCCCCAGATTGCGGGGTGGATCAAAACAGGTCAGAGAGCCATTGGCCGAGGGCGTTGTTGATTCAGGTAGTGAAATAACTCTGGCACGCAATGCTGATCTTTTGGGTGACCCTGGCCTGTTACTGCGAGTAGCAGGGGCTTCAGCAGCCACTCAAAAACCAATAGCCCCGATGGTTCTTGAATCCACTATCGAAACACGTCCGCCGTGGGATCGGGAAATGCGGGAGTCTTTTGTATCGCTTTTGGGGGCAGGGCCCGGCTTGCTCAGCACATGGGAGGCACTGGACCAACACGGAATTATTGAGGCGTGGTTCCCCGAGTGGGTCAGATTACGCTCGGCACCACAATTCAATGCCCTACATGAATTCACGGTGGATCGTCACCTCATTGAATGCGTATTGCAGTCCCAAGCATTTGTACGAAAAGTGGATCGGCCCGACCTTCTTCTCGTCGCCGCGCTGTTACATGACATTGGGAAATGTCAACAAGGGGATCACAGCAAAATTGGTGCACACATGACTCGCGCGATTGCGCCACGCATCGGATTTGATTTTCAAGACACCGAAGTCCTCGAGCGGTTGGTTTTGCACCATCTTTTGTTGCCGGACATTGCGACCACGCGCGATCTTGATGACCCCGATGTGATCTCCGGCGTAGCGGTTGCCGTTAAAGACACGCGAACCCTCGAATTGCTTTTAGCGTTAAGCCTCTCAGATTCCCGAGCCACGGGACCATCATTGAGGTCAAAGTGGCGTGAAAGTCTGCTGAACGATCTCGCGCGCAGGGTGGGAGCACATTTGGCGGGTGAGGAGCACATTGTCCGCGATGCGGTGATGTCTGAGATGCAAGCTAAGGCGGCAGAACACCAAGGGTTGTTCCTGGCAACAACTCGTGAGGAACTTGGCTATCGAGTCACCGTGGGTGCCCCCGATCAAATTGGGCTGGTCGCGATAGTGGCGGGGGTCCTT
>CAJIYV010000011.1 GCA_905181745.1 uncultured Actinomycetes bacterium
AGTGCTTGCTCAACGAGCGCACCGTGTGATGCGAAATATTCCGGATACATCCACGAATCGGGTTGACCAAGTACCTCGGCGGTGATCTCGCCCTTGCAACCTTGTGGGCGACCCCACACATCGGTCGACACCCCGTAGACCTCCCCATCAAAATTAGCGGATGCCTCAGTAACCTGCTCGGCGGAGACGATGGCGACCTCAGCATTTTCTGACACCAATTCAGCTCCAGAAATCAGTGCAGCGGCCTGCCAGATGCCCTGTTGCCAATTCCAGCCAAGTTCCACGCGAACTAAAGTTCCTGGTTCAACGTCAAGCAGGTCCCGAAAGGCATTGGCTGCTTTTGCGGCGCCGTTCGTAAAAGTGGTCGCCGAAAGTTCAATGCGCCCACCATCGGCGAAATTTGTCGTAATGAAAGGCCGCTGTGGATCGGGAAAGCCGCTGAGCAGTTGCCAAATATCTCTTATTGCAGGAGTCTTCACGCGCACGATCGTACGTCGCAGGGCTCTTATGGCAAGGTGACCCCATGCGCGAAGCAATCCTTCTAGTTGGTGGCCAGGGCACCCGACTGCGTCCACTGACAATCAACACGCCAAAGCCGATGCTTCCTGTCGCCGGCGTCCCGTTCACCGTTCACCAGATTATGCGGGCTCGCGATGCGGGGATCACCCGCATTGTCTTGGCCACGAGCTACCGCGCCGACGTATTTGCCAGTTTTATCGCGGATTCAGATTTAGGAATTGAAGTCGTGATTGCAACCGAAGAAGTTCCTTTGGGTACCGGGGGAGCGATTCGATTTGCTTCCGGGTTTCTCACAGGTGGCTCCGAAGATCCCGTGGTGATTTTTAACGGTGACGTCCTCACCGGTGTGGACATTGACGCACTGATCACCAGCCACGAGAGCACCTCTGCCGACGTCACCCTGTACTTGACAAGCGTCGCAGATCCCCGCGCCTACGGCTTAGTACCCACTTCACCCGAGGGTCGGGTCCTGCAGTTCCTCGAAAAACCACAAACACCGGAAGAAATCGTGACCGACCAAATCAATGCGGGTTGCTATGTCTTCACTCGCTCGGTCATTGATTCAATCCCCGAAGGCAGGCCAGTTTCGGTGGAACGCGAAATCTTTCCTGTTCTCTTGGCCGCAGATCGCGCGGTCATGGGAGTGGTTGATTCTGGATATTGGCTAGATCTTGGCCAACCCATGGATTTCGTTGCCGGGTCCGTTGATCTGGTGTTAGGCAACGCTCCGTCTCCCGCTGTCACTTCGCCGGGTGAGTCACTGATTCTTACCGGCACCACCATCGAGGCTTCGGCGAACATTTGCGGGGGCACCACAATTGGAAAAGGAACAAAGGTGGGTTCCAACAGCGAAGTTCGGGCAAGTGTTGTCTTTGATTCGGCATCCATTGGATCCAATGTGAGTATTACAAACAGCATTATTGGACAGGGCGCAGTGATTGGCGACTCGTGCGTTATCGCCGACAGTGTTGTCGGTGACTTCGCCCACATCGGAGCTGGAAACGAATTGCGCAATGGAGCAAGGGTCTGGGTTAATGCCGAACTTGATGAGTTAGTCGTCCGATTTTCTTCTGATAAATAATTTATTAATCAATCAGGAAACTAACCGGATTTTTAGGCGAGCGCGGGCTTGGGCTTGATTCGGATAATCCAATAGCGACCGCGCCAAGAGGCAGAAAACTGCTTCCCAGACCCAAGTGATTGCGGACTGTGTCGGGACAAAACAGCGTTGAGGAAATCCAAGCTCCTCCATACCCTTGGGCACTAATACTGATGAGTAGATTTTCCACTGCAGCGCCACCGGCAACGAGAAACATGTCTCGCTCACTGTTGTTGCGACCACCGACTTCGGGGTAGGTGTGCGCGCCGGCTGCAAGGTCCAGGAACGGAAGAACGACACATGGCGCTGTACGCAAGATATCACCTCGGGCTATGCGCTTGGATACTTCATCTTGGGATTTTCCTTCAGCTTGCAAGTCGCGCTGCCAGGTTGCAGCCATGGCGTCAAGTAGTGCAATGCGTTTCTGGTGGTGCTGCGGTTCGTGGAAATGGAGAACAAGAAATCTCCAGGGCGTGGTGTGATGCGGTGCGGGCGCGGTGACTGCAGCCTCTATTGCAGTCAGGACTACACCCGGGGGAACCATTTCATGTGTGAAGTTGCGAGTAGTGCGGCGATCGGTAATTGCCCGCTCTTTCCCAAGCGCAATTGCTTCAGCAGTACCAAGGGAAAATAGGTCTTCATCGGTCGGGCGAATGATTGCGCGCGCGCCAGGTCCATGTTCTTCGGTGACGAGGTGGCCTAGCCCCCGAACAATTGCGAAAGGGGTTAAGGAGTCTTTTGGCCTGACTAATTCACTCGCTGCCGCGATTTCATCTGCCACGGCCACGATGGTCATTTCTAAAGTGCGGTCGAATGCGTCTGGTTCCCCGGTGAGGTCGTCAAGTACGGTGACGCCGGCGGCACCGATTGCGTGATCCGTTACACCCAGGCGCCACGCACGCCCGAGTGTGTCGGTGATGATCACACCGAGACTCACCCCCGCACGTTCCTCGATTTGCTCACGAATTCTGCGCGCGCTGTGATCTGAGTCAACAGGCAGCAGCACGATCGTTCCCGGTTCGGTGTTGCTGGCATCAACTCCTGCGGCTGCGAGAATCAAGCCAGTGTGTGTTTCAACAATCGTGGTTACGCCTCGATCATGAACCTTTGTTGCGACCACGCGCTTGGTCTCAGACCTAATAGCGGATTCGCGATCTTGGTCTTCGGTGACCACGCGCCCCTCGCATTTAGCGACCACTTTGCTCGTGATCACGATTATGTCCCCGTTGTGCAAGGTATT
Organism: uncultured Actinomycetes bacterium; assembly: GCA_905181745.1. Classification (GTDB taxonomy): domain Bacteria; phylum Actinomycetota; class Actinomycetes; order S36-B12; family S36-B12; genus UBA4592. The sequence goes on from CAJIYV010000011.1 coordinate 2,859, forward strand.
CGCGGGGCTGAGGGAGTCAAGAAAGATAGCGATCAGGTCATCTTGTGATGTGAATTGGTGGTCGGTTGGTATCCCAAAAACTTGAACGCCCGCATGTGTGTTCATCGCAAATCGCACTTAGTGTTCGAGCGCTAAATCAAGAGCCGAGTTGGCCATGGCACCGGCAGCATCAACGTCGGTCATGAGGAGTGGGATTGCGCGAGCAGTGATTTCAAGGTCTTCGATCTCGCCCAAAGAATCGGCATCTGTGTGATCGATCAACCAATAGTCTAAAAGTCCACCATCAGATCTTGAGCCGTAATGTCGTGCAACCGCCGCGGCATTTGTCTGGACGTTAATTGTGCTCAAGCATGCATCAGCCATGCCGCGTACGGGGGCGTTGTTCACAATGGGAGATAGGCCAAGCACGGGAGCTGAAGTATTGCGAATCGCTTCCGTCATACCAGGGATAGCAAGGATCGTGCCGATCGAAACAACAGGATTGCTCGGTGGCAACAGGACCAAGTCAGCGTTAAGGATTGCTTCGATTACGCCAGGTGCAGGCTGCGCGGTGTCAAGTCCAACCTGAATGAATTCGTGGGCTGGCAGTTTTGCGCCATAGCGAATCCACCATTCTTGAAAATGTATGGCGACGCGAGCGCCAGTGTCAGGATGGTCAATAACAACGTGAGTTTCGCATCGATTGTCTGACATGGGAATCAAGTTGATGCCCGGCTGCCAACGATCACAGAGTGCGGAGGTGACCTCGCTGAGGGTGTAACCGGCATTAAGGGAGGTCGTGCGGATCAGGTGGGTGGCCAAGTCCTTGTCGCCAAGGCCAAACCAAGTGGGATCGACGCCATAAGCGGCTAGTTCTTCTTTTGCGGTGAAAGTTTCGCCTTCGCGTCCCCAACCGCGCTCGACACTGATGCCGCCGCCGAGGGTATACATCACGGTGTCAAGATCTGGGCAGACCCGCACGCCGTGCACCCAAATATCGTCACCAGTGTTTGCGATTACGGTGACGTCTACTTCCCGGGTCACCTTTTTTGATTGGGTAAGGCCACGAAGAAAGCGGGCACCCCCGATGCCGCCAGCGAGGGCAGTGATTTTCACGACGCTATCTTTGCACGATCTGCGCCCCATGGCGCGTCCCCCGCCATGGGGACAATAAATTGCAGACACACCGAGATTTCAAGTTTTTTACCAGAAATCGGAGAAAATTGCCCTAAATGTCCGTTTTACGCTTGACGTTTGTGAATCACACCTCTGTAATACAGCCTAGAA
>CAJIYV010000012.1 GCA_905181745.1 uncultured Actinomycetes bacterium
GGGTGCCCAGAGAACCAAATCGCTTAACGCAAAGTCCGCTAGTAATGACCAATTCGACGTAAGAATCTCCAAAGCCGCGATTGCCTCTTGTGGGAGCTCGGTGCGCTCCCACAAGGTTTTAGCTACTTGCCCCACGCACACAGACTAACGTGGACCCATGAGTGCCGAGGATTTACCCGCAGCCGGCCACCAGGTGATCGCAGCAGCCGAAAAATACGGGGTAAAACATCTTTTTACTCTTTCTGGCGCCCATATCTTTCCCCTCTACGACGCATGCGAAAAGCGGCCACATGCACCCGCTCTGGTGGATACCCGAAGTGAGCAAACAGCGGGCTTTGCTGCTGAAGCAGCCGCGCGACTCACCCGCACCCCGGGCTTTGTGGCAGCCACCGCCGGGCCCGGGGTCACTAACCTCCTCACCCCGATCACCAGCGCGTTTTTTAACGGGGCGCCACTTGTTGCAATCGGCGGTAGATCCCCTGACTTTCGTTGGGGACTTGGCGCTTTGCAGGAGCTAGATCAGCCACCGCTATTTACCTCAGTGACCAAGTCGGCGGTCACCGCACATGATTGTGAACAGGTCGGCACCCTCACCGAGGCTGCCTTCGCAACTGCAATGTCACCACACCAAGGCCCAACTTTTCTCGACATCCCCATGGACAAACTTTTTACGCCTGCGCCAGTCCTCACCGAACCACTGGCAAGTATCACGAAGCCGCAGTCAGACCTCACCCAACTTGACCTCGCAATCGAAATGATCAGTGCTGCGCAACGCCCGGTGATTATCGCCGGTGGAGATATCTGGCAAAATCGAGCAGAACTTGAATTCCGGGCGCTTGTGGCGCAAATCGGCATTCCAGTGATTGTCAACGGAATGGCGCGTGGGATTCTGAACCCAGCGAATCCGCTACTGGTAACTCCGGCTCGCTCATACGCACTCAAGAATGCCGACCTCGTAATCGTGGCAGGAACCCCACTTGATTTTCGACTTGGCTATGGAGATTTCGGCGGCGCACACGTGATTTTTATTTCCGATGACCCCCGGACATCACCCCTTGCCCAAGCAGTTCGCATTACGGGTGATCTACCTGACCTGATGAGCACCATTGCTACCTGCCTTTCGAAACCTGTGGGCACCCAATCTTGGAAAGACGACTTGGCGCAACGCAGTTCGACCGTCCGATTGAGCAATTCCGAATTGATGGCAACCCGCCAAGAAATGATTCATCCGGCGCAAATCTATGGCGAACTCATCCCCCGATTAACCGAGTCAACGATCACAATCGGTGACGGCGGAGACTTTGTTTCCTTTGCAGGTAAATTCATTGAGCCGCAACAACCCGGTCGCTGGCTTGATCCAGGACCGTTCGGCGCATTGGGCACAGGAATGGGGTACGCGCTTGGGGCCGGGAAGTCGTTTCCTAGCGACCCCCTTGTATTGCTTCTCGGAGACGGGGCTGCTGGGTTCTCACTCATGGACGTTGATTCACTGGTGAGACACGATGTAGCGTGCACAATTATTGTCGGAAATAACGCTGGTTGGGGTCTTGAACGACACCCGATGCGTTTTCTTTACGGATACGACGTGCTTGCTGAACTGGAACCAAGTCGCTATGACCAAGTGGTCGGGGCGTTGGGCGGGGCTGGGGAGATTGTCACCGAGATTTCCGATCTAGGTCCAGCTCTTGACCGTGCCATGAATTCAGGAGTCCCTTACTTAGTAAATGTCATGACCGACCCCGAAGTGGCATATCCTCGCTCAACCACGGGCATCTAATCAAATCCAAGAGTTGCGATCAACCCGCACGCGAGTAATTTTGCCTGTGCCAACTTGTATCTCCGCATTGCGAAGGTCTATGGAGAAAATAATCCGATCACCGGATACAGATTCAACCAGTGCATTGGCGTACACACTCTCCCCAACTGACGTGGGGAACAGATGTAAAAAATCAATCTTGTATCCCACCGTTGTGCAGTCACCGCAGACCGCTTCAGATATTGCAATAGTGGTTACCGCCTCGCACCAGGCAATTGCCATAGGTGTTGCCAATACATTTACAGATCCGCTGCCCAGAGCTATCGCTGTATCCCTTGGGCTCACCGTGAACTCGCGCTGTGCCGCATGGCCAACGACGTGATCAAGGCAAGCACATGAGGCGCTCATTGGAGAATTACCAGCAGATCGCCTTCGTTGACAACATCACCCACCACTACGGCAAACTCACTGACCACTCCCGCACTTTCCGCCAGTACTGGAATCTCCATTTTCATGGACTCTAAGACCAACAACGTGTCCCCGATCGCGACATGATCACCGATCCTTGCCTCTAGTGAGTGGACAGAGGCAACCATCTCCGCGACAACATGCATGGCCCGATCTTAGTCCGTTGAATTCAACTCCTCGATCAGCGCGGGCGAATTATTGCCCACAGAATTTACAGCTCGATCGACCCGGAATGCCCGCAAATCAGATCGGGCTAATAAGAGCTCCCGTGCCAATTCCACATCACATTCGGGGTCAAGCCATGCGCCCCAATGTGAGGCGACAATACAAGCTGGCATTCGGTTATGAATTGATTCCAGGTTCGGCTGAGCTGCCAAAGTGATGATCGCGCACGTCGATTGGGCTTGTCCGTCGATCACGCTTTCAACGATCAGCCCCGCTAGGGCCATGGGATGAGGATCGCCGAGCGGAGGGGAAATAAAATATGGATCTTTCGCCGGACGCTTCCACTCGTAGTAGGCGGTGGCCGGGATAAGTATTCGATGAGTGGCAAAAGCTTTTGCGAAAGTCATCTTTTCAATCACGCTTTCACCCCGTGCATTTATCAGCAAAGTTGACGCCTTCCGGCTCCATTTTGGCAGGATCCCCCAACGCACTTCGGTCAGAACCCTGCTTCCAGCAACTGAGGTGATCACGGGAATATTTACACTGGGTGCCACGTTGTAATTCGGTCTGAACTCTTGCCCTACAAGCTCAGGATCTAGCTCCGCATCGAAATCAGTTGCGAGCACATTGGGGTCATGTACTAAGACATATCGACCGCACATGTGTCGATAGTAGGGCGTAAGTGAAAGACTGTCCCCATGACTGACTGGGGAGCTCCTGTGGCGACTAGGGCGATCAACGCCACGATCACCCTGCCTAGTTCCAAATCCTTGAGCAACCGGGAACTCATTCTGAGTGCACTCGCGGACTCTCCCTCAACACTTCACGGTGTACTCGACGCCCGAGACACGATCTTAATGATCGAAGGCCTCAGATCACTCGGAGTTGACATTGAGGAACGTGGCCGGGATGCGGCTGGGAATTTGGATCTCGTTGTGATCCCGCACTTCTTGCGCGCTTCTTATGAGTCACCCACGGTGATCAATGTCGGGCTTGCGGGAACTGTAATGAGATTTCTGCCACCGGTTGCCGCCTTCGCACATGGAGACTCCTATTTCGATGGGGATGCCGGTGCACGCAAGCGACCCATGGCCACTCTGCTTGAAGCATTGAAGGATCTAGGGGTTGAAGTGGAAGATCGCGGACGGCTTCCCTTCCTGATCCATGGCAAAGGGCAGGTACGCGGTGGTGAAGTCGTACTGGATGCCTCCAAATCCAGCCAATTTGTTTCAGCGTTGCTGCTCAGCGCAGCCCGGTGTGATGCCGGTGCCACTATCCGACACGTACCCGCAGATCTGGGAAATCCGCGCGACGTCCCAAGCCTGCCCCACGTCGAAATGACGATCAATTCACTCGCAAGGCGTGGTGTCACCGTGCACCGCACAAGCTCAGCGCGGGATTCTTGGCATGTGGATCCACAAAATATTAATGGAATTGACCTCACCCTCGAAGGTGACCTTTCCAATGCGACCCCGTTCTTTGCAGCGGCTCTGATTGCCTCTGGTGAAGTCACCTGTACTGACTGGCCTTTTAACTCGGTGCAGCCAGTGACTGCGATCGCACAGGTTTTCGAAGCCATGGGTGCACGCATTACCCGCTCAGCTGGCCTGTTCTCCCTGAGCGGTGTTGGCGAAATCCAAGGAATCGACGTTGATCTTTCCGACATTGGTGAGGTTGCTCCCACCATCACAGCTTTATGCGCCCTGGCTGAGACACCGTCTTATCTTCGTGGGATCGGACATTTGCGCGGGCATGAGACCGATCGGCTCAGTGCCCTTGCGACTGAAATTAACCAACTCGGTGGACACGTGATCGAGGAACCCACCGCATTACGCATAAATCCAGCACGATTACATGGCGGAACATTCCACACCTATGAAGACCACCGCATGGCGACAGCAGGGGCCATTTTAGGGCTTAGAGTGCCGGGAATTGTCGTTGAGAACATCGAGACAACAGGGAAGACGCTCCCCGACTTCACGCACCGCTGGGAAGAACTCCTCAATAAGTGAAATCACACAATCTAGATGAGGACGATGTTCGGGTAAGACCGGGCAAGAAAAAATCACGCCCCCGCACAAAGGACCGACCGAGTTTTAGCAATATGTTTTTCGGGTCGGTCTCGACCGTTGACCGTGGGCGGTTCACCGTGAACCCCGAGGGCGACACTTCGATCCTCTACGCAGTTAAGGCTCGTGAACTCGGTCGAAAAGGCCTAGTTGTGGGCGACCGAGTGGCAATGGTCGGGGACCCGAATGGAGGTATTGACCACCAGGTGCGCATTGTTCGGCGGGAAAATCGATCCACAGAGCTGCGGCGCACGGCAGATGACGACGATCCACAAGAGCGCGTGATCGTTGCCAACGCTGATCTCCTCGGGGTCGTCGTTGCGGCCGCCAATCCGGAACCCAGGATTGGCTTTATTGACCGCGCAATCGTTGCAGCACTCGATGCAGCAGTTACGCCTTTCCTCGTGGTGACTAAATCAGATCTCAAGGATCCCAGCGCCTTGGTGAATATCTACCAAGAACTCGCAATTCCAATTTTCATAGTGAACAGCGGACTGGCGCCGGATCAACTTAAGGAATTCGTAAAAGGACACACCAGCGTGTTGCTGGGTCACTCAGGCGTCGGAAAATCAACGCTGATAAATGAACTCGCGCCAGATGCGCATCGAATCACCGGTACTGTCAATGACCTGACCGGTAAGGGGAAACATACATCAACCAGCGTTATCGCATTTCCCCTGCCAAAAGCAAATGGGATAGTGATTGATACGCCAGGCATTAGGTCATTTGGGTTAGCTCACGTTTCCAGGGAAACTATTATTGCTTCCTACCCGGATCTTGCGTTTTACACCGAGAATTGTCCCCGTGCATGTAGCCATAATGAACCTGACTGCGCTCTGGGAGGCGTTACCGATCCGATCGTCCTTGAGCGGGTAGAGTCCATGCGTAATCTTCTCGCCGGTAATAGTGCAATAGGGGTGCAATGAGTCAGTTCTCCGTTGACCTCGAATTCGCACAACATCTTGCTGATCGCGCGGAGGCAATTTCACTCTCACGCTTTAACGCACTGGACCTCAACGTGACCCAAAAACCTGATCTCACTCCCGTCAGTGATGCTGATCTTGCAGTGGAGACAGAACTGCGCGCCCAAATAGCAGCGCACAACCCAGATGACAGCGTGATCGGTGAAGAATTCGGCCACACCTCACTCGGTGAACGCACCTGGATTATTGATCCAATTGATGGAACGAAGAATTACGTCCGCGGTGTACCCGTATGGGCGACCTTGATTGCTTTGCGCGAAGGCGGGAAAATCACCGTCGGTCTGGTGAGCGCCCCTGCGCTGGGTCGCCGATGGTGGGCAGAAATTGGCCTCGGCGCATGGGTTCAAGAACTGGGTTCTGACTCCCCCCGCCGCCTGTACGTCAGTTCGGTTCAGAAGATGGGTAACGCGTCATTTTCATTTTCTGATCAACAAGGTTGGGATCAATCTGACTTTGAGGGTTTGCGCTCGGCCACCTGGCGTCAGCGGGCTTATGGCGATTTCTGGTCCCACGTTTTACTCGCCGAGGGCGCCGTTGACGTGAGTGCAGAGCCCGAACTCGCGCTCTACGACTATGCCGCACTGTTGCCCATCGTGGCTGAAGCAGGGGGGAAAGCTTCTCAATTTGACGGCACGCCCCTACCCATCCACGACCCTGACATTGAACCATCACTTATCTGCTCCAACGGCTCGCTGCACCAACAATGCCTCAAATTACTCAAAGTACAGACATAACTCGAAAGAGTTGCCAGACTAGGTTTTCAACCGAGGAGGCACACATGTTAGTTTCCACAATCCTGGCAGATAAGGGCGCCGACGTTGTCACGGTGAGCCCTGAACAAGATGTACAAGGGCTGCTCACTCTGTTGGCACAGCATAAAGTTGGTGCGCTGGTTGTCTCCCATAACGGCACAACAATCGATGGAATTGTCTCTGAGCGAGATATCGTGCGTGCACTTGCAGCGGGTGAGTCGCTCATGAGTGAGCCTGTGTCGCGCATCATGACCAGCGAAGTATTTGTGTCAACCATGCACGCCAAGATTGACGAGCTCATGACCGTCATGACATCACAACGCATTCGTCACATACCGATCACCACAGACAGTGGCGAATTGATCGGAATTGTCAGTATTGGTGATTTAATCAAAGCTCGCTTAAGCGAACTCGAAGCTGAGAAGGAAGCTCTCGTCGACTACATCACACACGGCGGCTAGTGAGAAGTTTTACCCCACCGACCGGTCGGATCGTCACCAAGGGGTCGCTTGCAGGCAAAATTCCCCTAGCGGGGTACTCAAATTTGAGTCGCTCACACAGACTCGCCAGCATGATCACTCCTTCGACATAGGCGAAATCTTTTCCAATGCACTGTCGCAAGCCAGCTCCAAAGGGGATGAAACTTTCCCGCGGGAAAGCCACCAAAAATCGCTCTGGGTTAAATGAATCCGGGTCGCTCCAAATTTCAGGGTGTCGATGCAATAGGGCGGGACTGGTGATCACCAGTGCACCGGTTGGAATGTCGTGTCCATCAATGCAATCGGGGCCTAATGCTTTGCGCGTGATCAACCAAGCAGGTGGGTAAAGCCGTAGGGTTTCGCTAAATACCGCTTGTGTGAATGGCAATTGCACCAGTTTGGAATCCAGGGTCTCCCCCCGTGCCGCGCGCACTTCAGCCGCGACTCGCTCTTGGACTTGAGGGTGTGTCGCCAATAGCGCGACTGACCAGGAAAGGGCACTAGCAACAGTTTCGTGTCCAGCAATGATGAAAGTGACAACTTCGTCTCGGATCCCCTCAAGATCAATCTGTTCGTTCGCACTTGCAGCAAGGAGCAGGTCAACGAGATTCACGCCTGGTGCGGTCACACCGAGTGGCTGCGCAACCGTGCGAGATTCCACGATTGAGGCTACAGCTGAATCTAAGGTGTCCAGACTGCGCTTCAAGACTCGATTCCCGGGTGTAGGGATTTTGCGGGGCGGTGACAATGGAACGCGTGCACGTTTAATTACCACCTCAAGCGCCTGCAAAGTTGCCTCAGTAATCAGGTGTGCGTCGGCACTGAGATCCGAACCGAAGAGAAACTCTCCCACAACTTCAAGGGCAGCGTTAAGCATGAACTGGTCAACATCCGTGACGACTCCGGCTCCGTTGCTATCCAGTTCGGCGGCCATGCGGTCCGCTGCTTGACGCGATACCGCAATGAGGTTGTCCATCGCCTCTTGATGAAACGCAGGTTGAATTATGGGTCGCCTTTCCCGCCACAAATCGGTATTAGCCGTGAGCAAGCCGCTGCCAGTCACGAGCGACAACGCCCGGTACTGAATTGTGGCCTTGCTGTAATTTTTTGCATTGTTGACAAGTACCTGCCGCACTCCCGTCGGTGAATTCACAAGGTAGGTCGGCGGCCTCGGAAGCGGAAATTGCACAACATCCCCGAACTTTCGCCAATTCGCAAAGAGGAATTCCAACGGATCGCAGCGGATCAGGTTAAAACTCTTCAACATATCGGGGCCTAGCGGGCCTGGCGCTGTTGCCGGAGTACCTAAGAAATGCGCAGGCATTACGCGACTGGAGCCTGGAACGACTCTGATTCCACTCGGTCGTAAAGGGTCGTGCGCTGGACAAGTGTGCGTCCCAGGGGTTCGACGACTTCTCGAAATTGGGTATCGCTGATCCCTTGGCCGTGGCTAGCTCCTGCAGCACGCGAGATGTTTTCGTCCATGAGGGTTCCGCCGAGATCATTGACTCCTGCTTGCAAAAGTTGTCGCGCACCTCGAGGACCTAACTTCACCCAAGAAGCTTGGATATTTGAAATTGATCCATGGTACGCAATCCGCCCGACCGCATGCATCAAAATAGTTTCACGCCACGTTGGGCCCCGGCGGGCGCCGCGCTTTAAATAGATGGGCGCGGCCATGTGCACAAACGGCAAGGGAACAAACTCGGTGAAACCCCCTGTGCGCGACTGCAACTCGCGCGTACGCACAATGTGTCTTGCCCAGTGTTCGGGTCTCTCAACACTGCCAAACATGATCGTCACATTGGATTTAAGCCCAAGTGAATGTGCAATTTCGTGCACCTCCAACCACTCCTGGGTGGAAATCTTGTCGGGGCAGATGATGTCGCGGATGTCATCGGAAAGAATCTCTGCTGCTGTGCCCGGAAGTGATCGAAGACCTGCCTCTTTGAGCCGGACCAGATAATTCTCAATTGGCTCGCCGAGCCTCTTGGCTCCTTCAAATACTTCGAGGGCAGTGAAACCGTGGATATGCATTGACGGGACTGCTTCTTTCACAACGCGCGCCACGTTTATGTAGTAGTCACCATCAAAACTTGGATGGATACCGCCTTGCAAGCACACTTCGGTGGCACCGAGTTCATGGGCTTCCACTACCCGTTCAGCGATCTCTAAATCAGCGAGCAGATACGGTTTTCCACGCAGATTCAGGGAAAGAGGCCCCTTAGAAAAACCACAAAATGTGCACTTGAAGGTGCACACATTTGTGTAGTTGATGTTCCGGTTTCGGACAAAAGTGACCTCGTCCCCATTAACAGTTTCGCGCAGGTGATCTGCAACCGATGCGACCGCGGTCACATCCTCACCGCGAGCTCTGAACAACGTTGCGATCTGTGATTCATCAATGAGTACGCCATTTACAGCCGCATCCAAGATTTCGGCTATCGGATTCGAAACTCGACCCGAGGACGTCCCGGTAATGAGAATCTCAGGTGCGGTGTCAGCACCTGAATACCATGCGGTAGACCGACGACCAATCTGAATCACTTCAGCACCGGTGCCCACGTTTGCGGCGTCTTCGTATTTCTCCGGGAAGGTAGCTCCCACATCGTCGCGGGCGTATCCATCAGCGTCACTTCGATCCATAACAGGGAAACGCAAACCAGGATCGATCCACTTCTGCGCATCCCGAACAAACTCTGGGTAAATTGTGAGCCTAGGAACCAAGGTCCCACCGTGTAACTCAACTCGTTCGCGTAGCAATTCAAGTGAAGGCCAAGGTTTCTCGGGATTGACAAAGTCTGCAGTGATAGGAGAGATACCACCAAGGTCGTCGATTCCTGACTCGAGAAGTTCATCAAGATCTTCGCTCAAATTCGGAGGTGCCTGCACATGGATGCTGAGCGGAAGAACCTCCCGAGCAATCCGGATAGTTTCAAGAAGTTGCTCTGGGGGGCACGCTGGCCAATTTCTCATTTCCGTGTCTAACTTTGGAACAAAATTTTGCACGATTACTTCTTGTACGTGTCCATATTTTTCATGAGCCTGCGCGATTGCCTCCAAGGCGTCAACCCGATCAGCGCGCGACTCGCCAATGCCAATCAGAATGCCAGTCGTAAACGGGATCTGAAGTTCTCCCGCCGCATGCAGCGTTTCTAGGCGTCTCTCCGGTGTTTTATCTGGCGCACCACGGTGTGCGGCAAGATCAGGGTTGAGGCTTTCAATCATCATGCCTTGACTAGGCGAGACCGTGCGCAACAGCTTTAAGTCTTCGTGCCCTAGCGCCCCGGCATTGGCGTGTGGAAGCATGCCCGTTTCTTGTAACACGGCTGCAGCCGCTGCGGCAAGGTATTCGATCGTGCTGGAATAGTTATTCGCATCAAGCCACTGTCGTGCTTCTTCATATCGAAACTCAGGGTATTCCCCAAGAGTAAACAAGGCTTCATGACAACCAGCCGCAGCTCCAGCCCGGGCAACTTCCAGGATTGACTCGATGCTCAAATATGGGCTCTCGACTCGATGCGGGCTTTTGGCAAATGTGCAGTATCCACACCGATCACGGCACAGCGAGGTAAGGGGAATAAATACTTTTGGCGAGTAAGTGATGTTCCCGTTCACGGCCCTACTCTCTCACTACCCCGTGCCACTATTTCACAGTGGTGGCCACGCATTGCCCGCCCCCAAACCAAGACTCCTCTATATTAGTTGAAGGATCGAATTCGCGCACATTCGCTCGTGATGCGAGCCACATCTAGCCTGCCTCACGTGAATGCGCCCTACTTCAGAGACTATGGTGAAACCCACCTCAACAACGTCGTTAAAATCGTCGTCCACATGAGCTAGATCGGATCCTCTTTTGTGAGCTCACCAACACACCGGGGAATGTTGCCCATGTGGATGTGGGTGGCGCCGTGTCCTTTTAACCCCAGGGATGCGCGACTCGCTACCGAAAATCTACAGTTAACGGTGCGTGATCACTCCACCGCTCGGCGTAGGTTGCTGCTTTTCCGACCACCGCAGAACGCGCCCGCGCGGCCAGCTCTGCGGTTGCGATTTGGTAGTCAATGCGCCAGCCACCGTCGGTGTCAAATCCGCGGCCACGCCAGGACCACCAGGTGTACGGCCCCGGACCTTCGCCTCCCAGCTCGCGCCCTAGATCTGTCCACGCCCCAGAAAACCAGCCATCCAAATGGGCTCTTTCCTCTGGAAGAAAACCAGATTTTCCCCGATTCCCTTTCCAGTTTTTAATGTCAACTTCTCGATGCCCAATATTGAAATCTCCACACACCAATGCTTCTCGGCCATTTCGTTTGGCTAACCGGGCTAAAGTTGCTAACCGCTTGTCAGCCCCAGTGAGAAAAGCACGCTTGGCCACCTGTTTGGGTGTGTCAACCTCCCCCGAATGAATGTAGGTCGACACCACTGTCACTGGGCCTACCCGCGAGTCAAAGTCGCACTCGATCCAGCGCCCCTGACCATCAATATCGGGTACTTTAACGTCAATCCGAACGGCACTGGGTGCCTCACGCGAAAGGACAGCAACCCCAGATCGACCAAGTTCTGGAGCCGGAGCATGGTGAGTGTGCCAATGAGAAAGAACCGAAGAGTCGAGCACTGACATTAATTGTTCTGTTGTCGCACGCACTTCTTGTAAGCAGATCACATCCGCGCCACTTTCAGCAAGCCACTGCAGCCCGCCACGCCTAGACGTAGCCCGAATCCCATTAACATTTGCGGTCACTACGCGAAAACTCACCGTTCCCCATTCTCTTGAGTATCCATACTTTCCAATGTTACCCCGGCCCCAATTGCTACCCGGCCCCAATTGCTAGCCTGCCCCAATGACCTCATTTCGCTCTGTCCGTCTCGCCCAACGCCCCACCGGAATCCCCAGCCCGGACACCTGGGCAATCGAGTCCGAGGAACTCCCCGCGCTCGCACCTGGCGAATTCGCGGTCGGTGTTAAATATATTTCCCTGGACCCGGCAATGCGCGGCTGGCTTGATGACCGCCCCTCCTACCTTCCACCTGTTGAACTCGGCGCGATCATGCGTGCTGGCTCAGTGGGAACCGTCACTGAATCACTCAACGCCAATTTTCCGGTGGGTGCCCAAGTAGTCGGAACATTTGGTGTCACCGAAGTGGCTATTTCTGATGGTTCCGGAGTACACATTGTTAGTTCAGATCTTGCGCCCCTACCTGCGTTCCTCGGGGTGCTTGGCATGACCGGTATGACCGCCTACTTCGGTCTATTCGAATTGGGTAAGCCGCGCGCCGGAGACGTTGTTGTTGTTTCGGCTGCAGCCGGAGCCGTGGGTAGCATTGTGGGCCAAATCGCCAAGATCAACGGCTGCACGGTAATTGGAATCGCCGGTGGCAAGGAAAAGTGCGAGTACATCACCAACACGTTAGGTTTCGATTACTGCATTGACTACAAAGAAGAAACCGGTATGCGCAAGCAACTCGGTACGGCGCTTAAAACAGTGGGTGCACAAGGCGTCGATGTCTACTTCGACAACGTTGGCGGGGAAATGTTGAACGCCAATCTCGCGTACCTTTCATTTGGAGCGCGGGTGGTAATTTGCGGAGCAATCTCGCAGTACAATGACACCGAGATCACTCCAGGACCTAGCAACTACATGAATCTGTTGGTCAAGCGGGCCACCATGACCGGATTCCTCGTTTTTGACTACGCATCGCAGTTCAGCATGGCCCAGCGCCGGATCGGGGCGTGGATCGCGCAGGGCAAAATTACTGCACCGGAGACGGTCGTGGAAGGAAAAATTGACGCCTTCCCCGCAACACTCAACCGGCTGTTCACCGGCGACAATCTTGGCAAGTTAGTCCTCAAGATCACCTAGCCCCGACAGGCATCGCCACAATCCCACGCGTCGGGTCGCTGGCCCTTGGCTAAGGTTGGCCCCATGTCTAAGGTTCTCGCATCTTTGCCCGTTGGCGAGCGGGTCGGAATAGCTTTCTCAGGTGGTTTGGACACTTCGGTCGCTGTGGCCTGGATGCGCGAACACGGAGCGATCCCCTACACCTACACCGCGGATCTTGGCCAAGCCGACGAACCCGATATTGACTCGGTACCAGGCCGAGCCGGAAAATACGGAGCCGAGAATGCACGACTCGTTGACTGCAAGGATGCCTTAGTTGAAGAAGGTCTTGCGGCGATCGCGTGCGGGGCATTTCATATCCGCTCGGGCGGCCGCACCTATTTCAACACCACTCCCCTTGGCCGGGCGGTCACTGGAACTCTACTCGTTCGAGCGATGCTCGAAGACGGCGTAAATATTTGGGGTGATGGGTCGACATATAAGGGCAATGACATTGAGCGCTTTTACCGCTACGGGCTGCTCGCTAACCCCGAACTAAGAATCTACAAGCCATGGCTCGACGCGCAATTTGTTTCCGAGCTCGGTGGCCGCCACGAAATGAGCGAGTGGCTCAAAGTGCGCGATCTGCCCTATCGCGACAGCACCGAGAAGGCCTACTCAACGGATGCGAATATTTGGGGTGCAACCCACGAGGCAAAAGATCTTGAACTTCTGAACAAGTCCATGGAGATTGTTGATCCGATCATGGGCGTCCGGTTCTGGGATCCCGAAGTTCAGATTGACACCGAAGACGTCACTATCGAATTTTTTCAAGGCCGCCCGGTCAGCATCAACGGAAATGCCTTCGAATCATCAGTTGACTTAGTCCTTCAAGCAAATGCAATTGGTGGCCGACACGGGCTTGGCATGACTGACCAAATTGAAAACCGAATCATTGAAGCCAAGTCACGTGGGATCTATGAAGCACCGGGCATGGCCCTGATTTTTATTGCCTATGAACGACTGCTTA
>CAJIYV010000013.1 GCA_905181745.1 uncultured Actinomycetes bacterium
AGCACTGGCAACATTCACATTGAAAGTATTCATCCATTCCTCGCGCGTGCTGTCAGCTCCGGAGTCCTCATAGGAGCAAGCCAGGTTGATCAGCAGGTCGATCCCACCCCACGTTGCGGTAGTTTGACTGGCAATTTCGGAGATTGCTGTGTCGCTAGTGATATCCGTGCATAGTCCTGAAGCGGCTGCACCGCATTGGTTGAGGGCCTCTGCTAGCCCGGCACGGTTGATGTCGACCAAATAGATTTGTGCACCTTGGTCGACCAATTCTTTGGCGACGGCGATTCCAAAAATAGTGGCCGCCCCGGTGAGAATTGCAACTTTGCCTGTGAGCGGAGCAGCGTTCGTTGTCATGGTGGATTCCTTTCATTTGGGGACATGATCTGAATTCAATCTCATTTGGGAATCGTGGTGTGATGGATAGTAGAGATAGTTGATCCGCTTGCCAAGCCATTCACAGAGACCAATATCCAGAAAACGCAAGAAATATCGCCATTTGGGTGCGTATTTGGGTTTTCTGCTGAAAACTAGTTATATGGCAGTGAAGGAATTGCTCAGTGGGCACACACTATTTCGGACCCACGATCTAGACGACGCCAGAGATCAAGTCGCTCGTGTGTTTTGTCCGCATCGGCTTACTACTGCAGCCGCATCAGGGGAAGTGGACACTGTCCATAATTCGGTAAAACTCAAGGATGTGTCATTGAACTACTTGGATTACGGCGCCGAAGTCAACATAACCCCAGGGGAGCTGAATTCCTTTTTCCTCGTCCAAATTCCACTTTCTGGCGGAGGACGAGTGACCTGCGGCTCTCAAAATATCGAGTCAAGTACCCAGGTCGCTTCGATTCCTTCCCCCACCGAGCACCTTGACATGACCTGGCAGGCTCAATCGCCGCACTTGCTCATTCATCTTTCACGGCACAGTGTGGAAACTCGCCTCGAAGAGCTCATGGGCAGGAGCCTCTCGGCACCAATTAGATTCGATCTTGCTATGCGGATGGATAACCCGGGCATTAGATCGTGGCGCCAGATCATCGATGTCTTGGTTCAAAATTTTGACAGTGATGTTCCCGGACTTCATGAAAGCGTTCAAGCAGAAATAGAGTCGGCATGTATTACGGGTCTACTCACAGCTCAACCACATAACTATTCGGCGTGCCTGACGAATACCGCAGAGCCGGCCGCGCCTCGCTCCGTGCGAAAAGCCATGTCATTGTGTGAGGAGAAGACCTTTGACAATCTGACCATCAGCGAGATGGCTGCACATGCGGGGGTCAGTGTCCGAAGCCTGCAAGAAGGGTTTCGTTCCTACGTGGGACTCTCGCCCACTCAGTATTTGCGCGAAGTCAGGCTCCGCGGGGTCCATGAGGAGTTGAACCAATTCGAAAATGGTGATCGCACGGTGTCTGAAATCGCCGCGGGTTGGGGTTTCACCCATCTAGGTCGCTTCTCCCACTACTACGCAGATCGTTACGGGGAACTTCCATCAGAGACTTTGCGTGGTGCGTAGTTCGCCAACTCGCTAATTTGACGTGTCTGAGAAGTCAGCGTGCGATCGAGGCGATTATGGTTAGGCAATGACCTCGACCGCTAAATCATATGTGAGTTCGTCAGTGGTCGGCGCGATCTTCTTCTTTTTGCCCTTCGGTGCCGTTGCGCTCACTTTGTCCTTTACGGCGCGCCGTCGGTTCAGGAATGGGGATGAAAGTGGGGCGGTGCGAGCCTCACGCTGGGCCAAGAGATTCATGATTTTGACGTATGTCGTCGGTGTAATTATCTACTTGCTGATCATTGTCTCGCTCCTCGCACTCGGCGCATTTAGCAGCTGACGTCACCCGATCGGGTCACAGACGTTAATCGCACGGCTACTACGCTTGGGTCATGCTGCTCAAGCCTTCTGGACCCGTACTTGTGATTGACTTCGGTGCCCAATACGCGCAGCTGATCGCTCGCCGGGTGCGCCAAGAAAATATTTTTTCCGAAATTGTTTCCCACACAATTACGGCTGATGAAGTGAAGGCTAAATGTCCTTCTGCGATTATTCTCAGTGGCGGGCCGTCCAGCGTATATGCAGAAGGTGCACCCGCATTTGACTCGACGATTTTTGATCTGGGTTTTCCAATTTTTGGAATTTGCTACGGCTTTCAATTGATGGCTAACTCACTCGGTGGTGAAGTAGCTCAAACAGGTACCAGCGAATATGGACGTACTGAACTGTCCACACAAAATGCCAAGATTTTTTCCGATGTGCCCGAGTCGATTTCAGTGTGGATGAGTCACGGCGATGCCGTGATATCAGCTCCACAAACTTTTAAAGTGTGTGCGGTTTCGGCGGGTGCTCCAGTGGCAGGTTTTGAAGATCTTGAGCATTCGCGGGCTGGCGTGCAGTTTCACCCAGAGGTTTTACATTCGGAGTACGGCCAGAAAGTGCTCTCCAATTTCCTGATTCACGTGGCCCATTGTGAACAAAGTTGGACCATGTCCAACGTAATCGACGAGCAGGTCGCGAAGATTTCTGCACAAATTGGTGATTCGGCAGTTATCTGTGGGCTCTCTGGCGGGGTCGACTCGGCAGTCGCTGCTGCATTGGTACATAAAGCTGTGGGAGATCAACTCACCTGCGTTTTTGTTGACCATGGGCTTTTGCGCGCGGGTGAAGCTGAACAGGTTGAACGTGAGTATGTTGCCGCTACAGGGATCACACTGGTGGTGGTTGATGCAAAAAAAAGATTCCTTGATGCACTCGCGGGTATCACCGATCCCGAGACTAAACGCAAAATTATTGGCCGCGAATTTATTCGAGTTTTTGAAGATGCGGCAGCGCAAGTGGTGGAGACCGCAGGCAGCGCTGGTCACAAAGTGGAATTCTTGGTGCAAGGAACTTTGTATCCCGATGTTGTGGAATCTGGTGGTGGTTCAGGAACAGCCAATATCAAGAGCCATCACAATGTTGGCGGTTTGCCAGAAGACCTTGAGTTCACTCTGGTTGAGCCATTACGAACATTATTCAAAGACGAGGTCCGACAGGTGGGTATCGACCTAGGTTTGCCTCCGGAAATTGTGTGGCGACACCCATTCCCCGGCCCCGGTCTTGCAATTCGTATCATCGGGGCGGTCAACGAAGAGCGGTTGGAGATTTTGCGCCGCGCTGACCTCATTGCACGTGAGGAACTTACCGCTGCAGGGCTCGATCGTGATGTGTGGCAATTCCCTGTCGTGCTTTTGGCGGACGTCAGGAGCGTTGGGGTTCAGGGCGATGGCCGCACCTACGGGCACCCAGTGGTGCTACGCCCTGTCTCAAGTGAAGACGCCATGACGGCTGACTGGTCCCGGTTGCCCTATGACCTGATTGCCCAAATTTCTAACCGAATCACTAATGAAGTCGCCGAAGTAAACCGCGTGACACTCGATGTTACGAGTAAGCCACCGGGAACCATCGAGTGGGAATAGAGTGAGACGATGGAGTTTGTTTATAACCTCATTGTGATTCTGCACTTTATCGGCCTAGCCAGTTTGGTGGGCGGATTCATTGTGCAAATATCAAATTCGGAAAAAGGCGTTAATGCCGCCATGTTCCATGGGGCACTCACCCAGCTCGTCACCGGATTGATCCTGGTTGGCATGGTTGAAGGTGGCGCAGTTGATGACGAACTCAACATGACCAAAATCAGCGTAAAACTTGTAATTGTGTTGGTAGTAACGGTGCTGGCAGTTACAGGCCGCAAGAAGGCTCCGCCTCAGACTGCTTTGTGGGGAGCAATTGGCGCGCTGAGCATCGCTAATATCTTTATTGCAGTTTTGTGGAGTTGAACTTTCAAGCCGTATTGATTACCCGAAAACTTTCAGCAAGTGCCTCGGGCGCAAAACCGGCTTCGATTGCGGTGGCTGACATCCAGGCGCGAACGCGCCCTTCAAGGTCTTCCATGTGCGCGGTTTGTGACTCGTGTAGTTGCAGGGCTGCGAGTTTTTCCGGCAGCATTTCGGTGACGTCTTCGTAGTGATTCGAGTCAGGTGCTCCCATTACCCACACCTCATTCACGCTCCAGGCGTCTAACCCTTCGTCATCAAGCAGGGTTGGGTGCGCAAATGGATTGCGGGCGTCGGGGTACACGGAACATATTGCAGCTTCACCAGCGGCCAAGTGATCCGGGTGTGAGGAATAAATTCGATCCCAGTTGCGCTCCGGGGATTGCATGAGAACGCGCTGGGGTTTGACCTGACGGATCACTCGACTGATATCTCGACGTAGATCCTGGGTCACTTGCAGGTCACCGTCTTTGTAGCCCAGGAAATGAATATCGGTGACACCGAGGGCCGCGCCGGCTGCTCTTTGCTCGGCTCGGCGGATGCGTGGAATCTCGCTTCGAGGCACGTCACGGTCTGCCCCGCCTGCATCACCATCGGTGCACACGCAGTAGCTGACCTCAATCCCCGACCGGGTCCACTGGCGAACAGTGCCCCCCGCGCCGAAATCGACGTCGTCGGGGTGGGCGGTGATTACTAAAATGCGCTCAATTTCCATCAGATTCCTTCTATAAGTGGTCAAAGTTGCCAATAATTATGAATTACATGGGTGTGCTTACTCGTGGTGATTAGTCACATGCGTCACTTTCGTGTCAGAGTAGGCACGTGCTTCCCCACAATACAGGGCATTCTGCCTTGCCACGTCTTCATGCGCTCATGCGCGGTGGCGGCATTTTTGTATTTGTGGGCGCCCTAATTTTACAGGTCAGCCCGGCGACGGCTGATGGCAGTGGCTGGCAATCCACCAATTGGACCGGTGTGATTGCCGGTGCTCCTGAGCCGGGGGTTGGTCTACCCGCGGTTCCATCACCTGCCGGTGCCCCCGTCCCGCTTCCGGCTGAATACGACGTCCCCGCCGAATATGAGGGACAATCCACTTGTGATCCCGTCCCAAAACCGGGAACCCAACGATTCGCAGACTTGATTAAGGCTACCTACGGCCAAGATGAAGTCGTATGGATTCCGCGTGATTGTGGAGTCAACGGTCAAAGTGAGCATAAAGAAGGTCGAGCCCTGGACTGGATGCGCAGCGTTCGCGACCCCCAGGGCCGCGCCGAAGCCGAGGCTTTTTTGAATTGGCTGCTCGGGCCAGATCAATTCGGGGTTGCTTACGGCAACGCAATCCGACTGGGCGTGATGTATATCGGTTGGAACGACCGGATCTGGCGCGGCTATAAGTTAAATAGAGGTTGGACCGAACTGAAAGGTTGTTTCTCCAGAGCAGACAAAGGCTCTGATAACACCTGTCACCGAAACCATATTCACATCTCACTCACGTGGGATGGAGCCTCCGGTCGGTCGTCGTTTTGGGATGGCACCGCGCTCACAGCGCCCTACTGTGCGCGTAGCCGGTCCACTGCCAGCGGCGCCCCTGCTACCCGCGTGGGCGGGGTTGTTGCCGTTGATCAAGTCCGGGTCGTGGGCACGCGTTCGGGGATCGGGGTAAAAGAGCGCTGTCGCCTACAACAGGACCGATGGAATGGCGACAGCCATAGAATTTTTGCCAAAGTTACAGGGGTGGGTGGGGTGCCAGCGGAGGGTGTTGCCGCAGTGCTTGTGCGCGTGAGCGCATTAGGAACCAACGCTGCCACGACGTTACGAGTTTGGTCACCGGGAGCGAGTTCCAGCGTCCCCGTTGTGCAAGCCCCGATGAATGCTGATGCGTCCGCAGATGCAATTATCCCGGTCGCATCCGATGGAACTATCGCGATTGCAACGACTGCTGGCGCAACAGATGTCACTGTTGATGTTTTGGGGTATTACCCCAACGGGCCGGAAGTTGAAAACAGGTCCGAGGTGGTCAGCGAAACGTTGATTATGCCCATGACCGAGCTAGGACTAAACCCTGCTCCGGTGCCCGTGGCTCCGGTAGCTCCCCAAGCCCCGGCCCCTGGCGCCCCACCCGAAGAGGGGGAATTCGTAGGAATTGGTGCAGAAGTCGGTTACGAGTCAGTGAGCCAAGGTGCAATTCAGCCGGGTGAAATTCGAACGGTGGCCCTTAACGGACTTCCGGCGCAAGCAACAAGTGCACTTGTCACCGTCACCACCAGCGACTCCACCAAGAAGGGCAAACTACGCATCGGCCAAATTGGTGAAAAGCTTAATGCTGCCACTGTCAAGGTTCGCAAGGCAAAAACTCGTACCGCAATTTTGGTTGTCCCAGTTGTGGGAGGGACGGTTCAAATATCTGCGTCGAAGAAACCTGCAGTACAAGTCAAAGTTGAGGTTCTCGGGTACCGCACGGGTGCGCTACCGTTAAAAGCCCGCGGCATGTCGGCGCGCAAACTGATCAAAACGAAATTTAATGGCACCAAAGTGAAACTGGCCAAGGTCACTGGAATCGGTGACGTACCCAAAAAGAAGAAAAAAGTCCTCGCCGTGATCCTGCGGGTCACAACAAAAGGCAAAGGTGCGGACGGTCGCTTTGCGGCCTATGCCGTAGGTGGAGTCGATCGAGGTTCTCGATCAGCCACTGTTACCGCAAAGGGAAAAACTACTTCGATTGTCGTTGCTGAGGTGGGAGATAAAGGGCTTGTCGCGCTGGCAGCAAATGTTCGGACAAAAGTTCGGGTAACAGTAGTCGGCTACATCAGGCGTTGATATTCGCCATTAAGCTTGTTGTCTGGGTTTAGGCCTAGACTGACGCAGTGTCCGAATCGAGCCAATCCCCATTATTAGCGCTGCACGGGGATCAATTACTCGAGGATCTCAATCCCGCCCAGCGCACAGCCGTAGAGCATCGAGGCAGCCCGCTACTGATTGTTGCCGGCGCCGGATCGGGTAAAACTCGAGTACTGACCCGCCGGATCGCACACTTACTGGCATTCGGTGATGCAACACCTGGGCAGATTCTCGCCATCACCTTCACCAATAAGGCAGCCGCGGAGATGAAAGAGCGGGTCGCTGACATTGTTGGCCCAGCCGGTCGAACCATGTGGGTCTCCACATTCCACAGCGCCTGTGTTCGAATCTTGCGCGCCGAGGCCCATCGTTTAGGAGTAAAAAGCAACTTCACCATCTATGACACGCAGGACTCGCTGCGACTCATTACATTAATCTTGCGTGATTTCAATATTGACGCAAAGAACACCAAGCCGCGCATGATACTTTCCCGAATTTCATCAGCAAAAAATGAGTTGATTGACCACGAAACTTTCTTATCCAATACCCAATTGTCCTCAGATAAAGACGCAGCCATT
Source organism: uncultured Actinomycetes bacterium (assembly GCA_905181745.1). Classification (GTDB taxonomy): domain Bacteria; phylum Actinomycetota; class Actinomycetes; order S36-B12; family S36-B12; genus UBA4592. The sequence continues at coordinate 7,227 of CAJIYV010000013.1, forward strand.
GAGTCCGTAATCGCTCAGGTGTACCGCGAATACCAAAATCGGCTGACCCTTGCCAATGCTTTTGATTTTGACGACCTGATTGGTTCAACGGTTGCACTACTGCAACTTTTTCCTGAAGTCGCCAATATGTACCGACGCCGATTCCGTCACATCATGGTGGATGAATATCAAGACACCAACCACGCTCAATACATGTTAATCAAGGAATTGGTCGGAACGGTTGCTGCGTCTGCGGATTCACCACCACCGGGTGAACTGTGTGTCGTGGGTGACGCCGATCAGTCCATTTATGCGTTTCGTGGGGCGACTATTCGTAACATTGAAGAGTTCGAG
>CAJIYV010000014.1 GCA_905181745.1 uncultured Actinomycetes bacterium
ACTAAACGAGCCAAGTCAATGCTGGTCCCGGTAAATGTCATTGCCGGATGAATGGCCATGGGCGATATTTGCGGAGCGGTATCGCACACTGAGATTCCGTAGCTGCCTGAAGTGTGGGCAACGAATTGCCCTGGAACGAACACTTCACTGGAAGAAAACCCACGAATGAGTTCAGGTAGAACCTGGTCAGGCACTGCCAAGATCAGCAGCTCCGATTCTGCAACAACTTGGTCTGCCGGCTTGATCGGCACACCGGGAAGCAAAGCCGCAGCGCGTAGACACGACAAATCTGACACTGCGCTGACCCCGATGCAGTTATGCCCGGCTGCGCGAAGGGCCGCCCCCAAAACCGCACCAACGCGCCCAGCGCCGACTACCCCAATGCGCAATCGCGGAGGCGAGTCCATGTCAAAATCCTATGGGTGACTAACGTCGTACCCCATGTCCCCTTACCTTCCGTGGATCAACGCCTGGGAGTCCGCAGCTTTCGGCCCGAAAAGCTTTTATGGAGAGTTCGGTTCCGGGGGAACAAATCCCTATGAGCACTTTGACACGGCAGTGAGATCTCACCCAGATTTGTCCGAAAAAATATTTCCTTATCTACTCGAGGCCTACGAAAGCTGCGGATCACCAGCCGAGTTCTTGATCCTCGATTCCGGTGGATCCGATGGCTCACTGATTTCGTCCCTAAATGCGTTAATCGCTGGCCATGGGCTTCGCTGGAATACACAAGTTTTCGATGTCTCCAGCGGTGATATTCGGCACATCGCGATTCGAAAAGAATTTGGAATAGTGATCGCCCACGAACTTCTTGACGATATCCCCGCAACCGTAGTCGAATATGACGAATCCCTGACCCCACGCATCATGCTTGTTGACCCAGAATCTGGGCACGAGAAAATGGGCGAGCCTTTATCTGGGCCAGAACTGGATTGGCTTAAAATCTGGTGGCCCGCTACGGTGCCACTCGCTCGTCGAGAGATCGGAACGACTCGAGACCACACGTGGATCCAGCTAGTAAATATTTTTGGCACTGGCCGGGCGATTGCGATCGACTACTCACATTCGTTGGATCAAAGATCCCAAGGATTGTGGGATGCCGGCACGTTGGCGGGATATCAACACGGTAGATCGGTCCGCCCCGTACCCAACGGCAAAGTTAATATCACCGCACATGTGTCATTGGATTCGTGTGCAAGCGCCGCAGCTACTTCACGTTCGGACCTCACCCGGACCCAGGAATTCGACTCTGACCCAACTAGAAGTGATTTCAGGTGGCTCGTTCAAGATTTCGGATCACGACCATGAAACGATGCACACATGCGTAACTTAATTGCCGGTGTTGGTTTAGCACCCGGTGAACTCAGAATTGATCTCGGAGAATTCCACCCCAGCGCCCAAGGCGGATTCCAGCTGCACCTCACTGTTGAGGGCGACACAATTACACACGTCGAACCACGAATTGGATTTATGCACCGGGGTGCAGAAAAACTCTTTGAAGTTCGCGACTACCGGCAAATCATGATGCTGGCTAATCGCCATGACTGGTACGCGCCGTTCACCTCCGAATTAGGTGTGGCGCTCGCCTTAGAAGCGGCAATGGGAATTCACCCACCGGAGCGGGCTACTTGGATCCGGATGCTCCTTGCTGAGTTCACTCGGATTTCAGCGCTGATTGCTTTTATGCCTGATCCCGAAACAATCCGATTACGAAATGTGATTGCCAACTTTTTAGAATTGGTTACCGGCAATCGGGTGCACCCAATGTTTGCGCGGATCGGCGGGGTGGCTCACGACCTACCCACACATGCCGAGAATGCAAGCCAGTTGATCATTACCGAATTGCGCACAATGCTCCCCCAACTCATATCTAGCCTCAATACAGATGAATTGCGTGGACTGGCTTTCCTTACGCCCAGCGACGCGATTTCTTTTGGCACGAGCGGACCGGTTGCTTGGGCAAGCGGCCTCGATAATGACTTACGATTCACGGGTCACTACCTCAACTACGGGGAGTTAGAGGTCACTAAACCGCCGCCCTATCACGATGGAGATGCCTACTCGCGCTTTATGGCAGCACTTGATCAACTTGAGCTCAGTAGTGCGCTGATTGAGCAAGTGTGGCCGCACCTTGATTCCACCCAGGGGCAAGAGGTCAATGTAGTTTTGCCGAAAGTTGTGCGAGCCCCCGAAGGAAACACCTACCACTGGGCTGATGGGCCCACCGGGATTAATGGTTGGTATTTGGTCAGCGCCGGCGACAAAACACCATGGCGTCTGAAATTGCGATCGGCTTCATTTAATAACTTTCAGGCACTGGTTCCCACCTTGGTGGGACTTCAACTCGATCAATTGCCAGCGGCAATTGGCAGCATGTTTCTCGTTATCGGTGACTTGGATCGTTAGCCCGAATATAGGTGGCAAAACGAGCGCGTAGTAGCGCTTCCATGTCCGGATCTAACTGCCCGTGCCCAAACATTTCCTTGGTCGCGCGAACGGTCTCAATAAAGGTTCCACCAATTGAACCTAAGTCTCCGCCTTCCCCTTCGATCGCCACCATGCCAGGCATGTGCGAAAACACATCAGTGAAGAAACCGATATCGAGTTTCTTTTCCGCTAAGTGAAATGCCTGATGCCGCAGTTCGTCAAAGGGTAAGTCTTCAAGAGGGGAATCGCTCATAGGTGCAGAGTACTTTGGTCACGATTCCTCGGCTGCGCCCTGGTCTGTTGCTACACATAAACTTTCTAACCACAGTGAGGCAATGACCAAGAGGACCCCGCCCAAGGCGGCGAGAAAACCATTGATACTCGCACTCCAACCCGCAGGAGTATCGATACCCGCGATTGAGGCAAGTGATACCCCGGCATAAAAACCGCCAATTACCGCCCCGGTACGGCTCCCTGACAAAGCCAATACCGCGATTCGGGCCGAGACTAACGCTGGAAATGGCGTGGTTCCCACCTGGCGACTAAGCCGGGGGCGCGCGAAGTAGGTCCAGATTCCCATACCCCCACCCAAAATCCAGAGTGCCCCGGCCGCCATCGCCGGCACCGGCAACGAGCGAGCGGTCTGCCCCATCAGAATTTGGCTGAGTGCAAATCCGATTGCGGCCAGGATCGCAGCGATTACCACAAGCTGGGAAATTTTTGTGGCTCGCATTAACTACTCAGTCCAATCTCAAGCCGGGTAATTTCCTCATTAGTTGATCGTAATTCGCTCACGGGGCCATAGCCTGGTAGCTCCGCGAGTTGCCCTGACAGTTTCAATTCTTGCCAAGGAACCGTGACAAACGCCCGTTCCCATGCTCGCGGGTGTGGGAGGGTCAAAACACTATCCGTGCTGATCACCGGCTCTGCGTCCTCCCAAAGTGCGATCACATCAAGGTCCAATGTTCGTGGGCCCCAGCGAACTTCGCGGGTTCTTGCATGAACATTCTCAATCCGATGAAGTGTGTTCAATATTTCGCTCCCAGAATTCTCTGTCGCAAATGCCGCGAGGGCATTGAAGAAGTCGGCTTGTTCAACTCCACCCACCGGCGTACTCCGATACACGCTGGAGGCAGCAACCGGAGTCCAGATTTGGGCGAGTTCTTTGTATGCCACTTGCAAAGTGCGGATTGGATCTCCCAGGTTTGCACCAAATGCAATCAGTACCGTTCCCGTCATCGGTTCATGTATTTTGCTCGGGTGACAATTACATCAGCGAACTCACCTTCGATCGGTGCATCGGGTTTATGAACCCGAATTTTTGCACACACAACTTGTGGGAAGGAAAGACAATCAGTGGCAATAATTTCAGCAAGTTTCTCAATCAAATCCACGGGCTCACCGGCAATTCGAGCCCGAATAGCGTCCGCCACCTGGGCATAATTAACCGTATCGGCCAAATCATCTGTGCGAGCCGCATGTGAAATCGACAGCCCCAGTGTTGCATCGACACTGAAATACTGGCCCTGAATCCGTTCGTGTTCGAGTACTCCATGGCGGCCGAATTCACGCAGCCCCATGAGTTCAATGGAATCGAGCGCTGGATCTGGGTTTACAGCACCCAGCGCTCGGTAGGCGTCAATCGTCGCTTGAACATCATGGACGCGCACACCCCATGCGCCGCGTTGCAGAATGTGCGCCCCCAGGACAGCAGACGCGGTATCGCGCTCGCGGACTGTGCGTGGTGTTCCGTCTGAGGATGCGAGCAACCCACCAAGGAATCTCTTGCGGGAAACCCCGATGAGTATCGGGTAACCCAGCGCTAAAAGGGTGTCGACATTGTGCAGGAGTTTCCAATTATGCACGGCTTCTTTCCCAAAGCCAATGCCAGGATCAAGGATTATGTTGCCTCTTTCGATGCCTGCCAATTGAGCTGCCTTAGCCACACTGTGTAGCTCCGCGCATACCTCGGTCAAGGCGTTTACATAGTGAATGTTTTCTTGCATGGTTTTGCTCGGTCCACGCCAGTGCATAAGAACTATGGGAACCCCAAGGCGTGCAACTGTCGCCAACATATGCGGATCAGACAAACCACCACTCACATCGTTGACCATTTGCGCACCTGCATCCACAGCGGCTTTGGCTACTTCGGCGCGCATGGTGTCAATGCTGACGTAGATGCCTTTTGAGGAAAGCTGCTCAATAACCGGAATTACTCGTTCGAGTTCGACTTCGAGTGAAATTCTTTCCGCACCGGGTCGCGTTGACTCTCCACCAACGTCAATGATCTGCGCACCGTGGGCCACCATTGCTGTAGCAGCCTGGACCGCTGATTGCACTGAATCAAATTGACCGCCGTCAGAAAATGAATCCGGGGTCAAGTTCAAAATCCCCATGATTACCGGGGACTGTGTGCCCATCGGAACTAGCGCCCCATGATTAACGTTATGGCCTCGGAGCGTGTGACAGCATCGCGCAGGGAACCACGAACGACACTCGTGGTCGTGGTGGCACCGGGCTTTCGCACACCTCGCAGGGACATGCACATGTGTTCGGCTTCAAGGATCACGATCGCGCCACGGGGCTGGAGAATACTCATTATGGAATCTGCGATCTGGCCGGTAAGCCGCTCTTGAACCTGCGGCCGTTGGGAAAGTACATCGGTTACACGGGCTAGTTTCGACAGTCCAGTAATTCGGCCATTTTCATTTGGGATGTAGCCAATGTGTGCACTCCCATGAAATGGCAATAGATGGTGCTCACACATGCTGCTAAAGGGGATATCTTTAACAATTACGAGTTCGTCGTGACCCAGATCGAATGTCGTGGTCAATACTTCCTCGGGTGTTTGATGCAGGCCCCCAAAAATTTCCGCGTAACTACGAGCGACTCGAGCCGGAGTGTCCTTGAGTCCATCGCGGTCGGGGTCCTCACCAATTGCAATTAACAGATCACGAATTGCCTGCTGCACGCCAGCTTCGTTATAAGGGGCTGTTGGGCCCGGGCTGCCGATGCTGATCGGGTTGATACCGTTCATTAGACAATTAAACTAGACATTGGATATCGTCGCATCAAGTTCCGGAACTTCTACGGGACCACCCAGATCCGGGGACCTACGTGCCGATCCGGTCCAAGCATCCCGCGGTTCACGTAAATTCAGTTCCGCAAAGATCTCCGCAATCTCGGCCTTTTGCAAGGTCTCACGTTCCATCAGTGCTACAACAATCGCATCCAGTGCCTCGCGATTGGCTACAAGCAAGTCGTAGGCCTCTTGGTGTGCCGCTTCAATGAGGGCTCGCACTTCTTCGTCGATCGCGGCGGCAACTTCCTCGGAAAAGTCGCGCGTGTGCCCCATATCGCGGCCCATGAATACTTCGCCCTGCTCTTGTCCATATTTGATTGCTCCCAACCGCTCAGTCATGCCGTATTGCATAACCATGGCGCGAGCGACAGCCGTCGCTTTCTCAATGTCATTAGAAGCGCCGGTGGTCGGATCATGAAAAATCAGCTCCTCGGCTGCGCGACCCCCAAGCATGTACGCCAACTGATTGAGCATCTGGCTTCGTGTCGTGGAGTGCTTTTCTTGATCGGGTAGCACCATTGTGTAACCGAGCGCGCGTCCGCGAGGCATGATGGTAATTTTGTGAACAGGGTCGTTACCAGGCAGAGCTGCCGCAACAAGCGCATGTCCTGCTTCGTGGTAGGCCGTGATCAGCCGTTCCTCATGGTCCATGACGCGGTTGCGTTTTTGCGGCCCAGCCATTACTCGGTCAATTGCTTCATCCATGAGCACGTTACCGATCTCAGAATCGCCATTGCGGGCGGTAAGCAACGCGGCTTCATTGAGCACATTGGCTAAGTCCGCTCCGGTAAATCCGGGGGTTCGGCGAGCCACGGTCATCAGATCAACAGCTTCGTTGAATGGCTTTCCCTTAGCATGCACCTTGAGGATCTCCCAGCGACCATTGAGATCAGGGCGCTCCACTGCAATTTGTCGATCAAACCGGCCGGGACGCAGCAGCGCCGGATCAAGAATATCTGGGCGGTTAGTCGCTGCAATCATGATCACGCCGCCGGAGACATCAAAACCGTCCATCTCAACTAGCATCTGGTTCAACGTTTGCTCGCGTTCGTCGTGGCCACCACCCATTCCAGCGCCGCGATGTCGACCAACTGCATCGATTTCATCCATGAAGATAATTGCGGGTGCATTTTCTTTTGCTTGCTCGAAAAGATCGCGCACTCGGCTTGCACCCACGCCTACGAACATTTCGACAAAGTCAGAACCGGAGATCGAGAAGAACGGAACTCCCGCTTCACCGGCAACAGCGCGGGCAAGCAGAGTCTTTCCAGTTCCCGGTGGACCATAGAGCAAAACGCCTTTGGGGATTTTCGCACCAACAGCTTTAAACTTCTCCGGATCTGCCAGAAAGTCTTTGATCTCTTCAAGTTCCTCAACGGCTTCGGCAGCACCAGCTACGTCAGCAAATGTGGTTTGAGGCATGTCCTTTGACACCATTTTGGCTTTTGATTTGCCAAATTGCATGAGTCGGGAACCGCCTCCCTGCATTTTCGAAAAAATAAAAACCATGATGAGGACAAGCAAGATGAACGGGATCAAGGAGACGAGCAGGGTAAAAAGAATATTTTCAGAAGGGACAACTACGTTGTAACCCCCGGGGAGGGCGCCAGAATCTGCCCTCACTTGCAATAGCTCCTGCAGAACGACCCCTTGACCGGTTACATAGGTGGCTCGAACTGTGTCACCATTTTTCAGAACCAGTTCAAGCACTTGATCCCGATCGGTGATCGTTGCGGTATCAACGCTGCCGCTTTGAATCTGCGAGATTGCGACACTGGTGTCGACTTCCTCGGGTGCGCCAACCCCTGAGATCAGGGTTGAACCAACGAGGACGAAAATGATCGCTAGTGCGATCCAAAAAATCGGGCCACGAAAAATCCGCTTGAAATCCACCTCGCCACGGTACTACGCCTTTTGCACCGTCAGCGCGCTGCACCAAGGGTTATGCCTTAGGCGAAAAGGCTGGTTCAATGGAAATTTCGCCAGGGGCTCTTCGTGCCGATTGGTTCCGAATGCAATCAGGACTCGTAGACGTGCGGGGCTAACGTGCCAATTGATCGCAGATTACGATAATTTTGGTCGTAGTCGAGCCCGTAACCGACCACGAACTCATTGGGAATGTCAAAGCCAATATATTTGGCGTCAACTTTCATTTTCATGCCCTCTGGTTTGCGCAGCAAAGTGAACACCTCAATCGACTTTGGCTTTCGCGAACCAAGATTCTTGAGCAACCAACTTAATGTGAGACCGGAGTCAAGGATGTCTTCGACCACCAGAACATTGCGTCCCACGATGTCGGTATCGAGGTCTTTAAGGATTCGAACAACGCCACTGGACATTGTTCCTGAACCATAAGAAGAAACTGCCATCCAATCCATTTGTGCTTGACGGGGCAACGCTCGCGCCAGATCAGCCATCACCATCACTGCACCTTTGAGAACACCCACCAGGAGCAGATCCTGGTCCTCTGGGTAATCAGCAGCAATTTGCAGTGCTAACTCGGCGATTCGATTGTGTAATTCCTCCTCGGTGAGAAGTACGTGCGCTAGTTGCCCCTCAACGTGCCTTGAATCCATGCATCGCTCCTCTAGTTTCCCCGCTTAAGGGTTAGCCTCCCATATTCCCTCTTCGCACTCACACCCAACGGCAAAGCAATCTCACCTTGACCTGACCAGCGCGAGATAAGTGCTTCGATCGTCATAACATGTTGGTGGGTAAGGGGAGAATTCTCCCGGGTTACTGTTGCCAGTTGGTCAAAGAGCAACTTGATCAGCCTCGTGCGAATCGCGACCGGCAGGACTTCTAATTCTTCAATGGCCATGCTGGTCTCATAAGGTGAAATTGCAGCGCCCCGGAAGTGTCCAACTGAGAGCTGCTCAAGTGCTTGGTCATCAACCCGCAGCATGTCCGCACTTCGTACCAAACCAGTGACAATCGACGGTCCGAAATCTGCGCTCAGAATGTCAAGGTGTGTGCGCATTTTGACTCGAGAAAAAGCTTCGTCAAAATTATGTGGGTCCTGCCATGGTGTAATCCCAACTGGTGTCAAGAGTTCAGAAATCGCTACTCCAATATCGGTTCGTGGATGTGCCAGAAATGGGCGGTGCCACGGAGGCGAGCAGGCAGACATTGCGGACAGACTGTGTGCACCCGAGCCCCGTAGTAGTCGCAGCATCACCGTTTCGGCCTGGTCGTTAGCTGTATGCCCGAGCAGAATCGGGCGAGCACCCGCCGCATCGAGTAGCGCAGCGCGACGCGCGGTTCGAGCCGCCATTTCCATACCGCCATCTGACCCCACTTCAACGTCTCTAATCTCAACCGAGGTGACGCCAAGAATGTTGGCAGCCATGACCGCATTACTGGCAATCTGTTGTGACCCTTCTTGGAGCCCATGGTCGACAACAACCGCATGCACCGTAAATCCAGAGCGAATGCCAACCCACACTGCAACCGCTGTGAGCACCAACGAGTCCGGCCCTCCCGAAAGGCCAACAACTACCGAATCCGCATCAGGCTTTATACAACCTTCGACACTGTTGCGCATGGATACCACCGTGTGAGAAGCTGACCTAAACATGGTGCGTGAGTATCCGCGTTCGCCAGGCAGCTGGGTTTTCAATCTCGAACATGTCCGGCAGGTTTTCCGGCGCGGCCCATACAACGTTGAAGTCCGCAATTCCCATGTCGGTAACACAGCTTCTGACAAATGCTACACCTTTTCGGTACTGCATCAGTTTTTCATCCATGCCGAGTAAACGCGATGCGAGTTTCTTATTCGAGTCACGACGGACTTCAAATTTCTTTCGGATTTCAGCGACACTCGGAACAAGGTCGGGTCCACCTTGATCCATGACAAAATCGGCGTGGCCCTCCAGCAAAGTCAATAACGCAACAATCTTTCGGTAGATCCGCACTTGATCATCGCTTTGAACTAGTTCAATCACACTTGAGTCATCAGCTCTGATCAGTGAATTAATGACCCGAATAATTCGCCAAGGATAGGAACTTCCCGGTAGCTTTTCAGCACCGATCATTTCCTTGATGAGTCCGATAAAATGTGCCTGCATCCAGGGGACGGCGCCAAATTGCAGCCGGTGAGTTTCTTCATGCAAGCACACCCATAATTGAAAATCGCGTTCATCCAGATCTAGGGTTTGCGCGACCTGCACAATATTTGGGGCAACGAGTAGTAGCCGCCCCGGATCAGCCAGTGCTTCGTATTGACCCAAGACTTTCCCCGATGCCCAGCCCAATGCAAGCCCAGTTTGAATGGCTCCGGCTCGATCGGCCAAGGGGTTACCGTCTTCCCCATCTTCTTCCCCATCTTTTGTGTGTTCCATGCCGATCCCCGAGATAACCGCCAGCGCATTGAGATTGGATGTGACCCAGCCGGCTCGATCCACGATGACAGTTTCGTGGGTTGCCGGCGCTTCAAGCAGTGAGACGGAGGTGATTTCCCTTGCTGCCACCTGGGCGAGTTCACGCAGCGAGGCAACACTCGCGGCTGCATATTCGGCACTGACCACCGGGCCCTTGGCCATGGTGCGCCGCGATGCCCGATGAATGAGATCTAAATGTGGAATTACAGTCACTGGCATCCGCACTTAGCAAGTTTGGCCGCAATCAAATCCATCGAATTTCGAGCGTTAGCATTCGATCCGACCTTATTGCCCATCATGACAAAAACAAGTAGGCGACCACTTCGATCTAAGACTGTTCCGGCTAAAGCCGAAACTCCCGTAAGCGAACCCGTCTTGGCGCGAACCACGCCCGACCCTGCCCTGGTTTTTTTTGTATCAAAACGGGATTCAAGGGTCCCGGTGCGCCCGGCAACGGGAAGCCCAGTTGCGATCGCGGACCATTGCGGTTCGTCTCCACGGACCATTTCAGTGAGTAACTGCGCAACCGTCGTGCTCGTTATTTTGTTTTGCCGCGATAGTCCACTACCGTCAAACAATTGCAATTTTGCGGTTGAGACACCGTTCTGACCCAATACCAGTTTGGTTGCACGAGCGCCCCCGGAGAAACTGCCTTCTCCGACAATCTTCTTGCCCACCAGATGGGCAAGTACTTCGGCCGCGTCATTATCTGATTCACGCAACATCACTTCGACGATTGTGCTGACCGGCTCTGAAAAAACCGAAGCAAGTTGGGTAGAGCCACTCGGGGTCTGAGCGCGCTTCACTTGTGAGACCACGATTCCGGCTTTTTTCAGCCGTTTAGCAAAAAGTTGGCCAGCCTGCTTTGCTGGATTCGATACACGGGCGACCGACCTAGGGCTTTTCCGCGCACCACCCACACGCAGCGCCGACACCGGAGCAGCAATACCCGCTCGCGGAAAACTTGATTTCCAGCCCGGCCCCAGCGTTGGACCGGTAAACAGGGAGTCGTCGAAAAACAGTCTGACATTTGTCACTTTTCGTGCTTTCAATGCCCTGATGGTGTCCAGCGCTAATGCCTTAAGGGAGTCCTCACCTTTAGCTTTACGCAGAAGAGGGTCTCCACCCCCGACCAGGTAAAGGTCGGATCCGGCGAGTGTGGCTCGGGTTACGAGACGAGTATTGGGACCGAGTGCACTGAGTGCGGCCGCTGCCGTCAGCAGCTTACTGACCGAAGCCGGGGTCCGTGATTTGTTCACTTGGTCGCTGAACACTGGTTTCTCACTCACCGGGTCAACCACAAGCATGGAGAAGTTGCCCAATGATGCGGTTTGGGTGAGTTTTCCGATTGCGCGATCCAGACCGGTAATGCTGGGTGCCGGAGCACTACTGCTCAGAGGCTTATACACGCTGGGAACGGGGCCAGTGGGTGGTGCGGCCCACACCGAGGCCGGTGCCACGAGAAGGCCACATGCTAAACCGAGTGAACCTGCTGCCACGCCAAGGCGCTGCGCCGAAGAAGTCCAATGGATCTGCATCAGCCCTACTGTAAGTCACCACCACCCTCTTAATTGGCACTGCCCGGCTACTGTGCACCCATGGATCCCCTCATCTTTGACGTCACGATAGAAATTCCCGGCGGAAGCCGCAATAAATACGAGGTTGACCATTCAAGTGGTCGTATCCGCTTGGACCGAATGCTCTTTACCTCGACCCGCTACCCCCACGACTACGGCTTTATCGATGACACCCTTGGTCTTGATGGCGATCCACTGGACGCCCTGGTGATCGTGCAGGAGCCCACCTTCCCGGGCGTTGTTATTTCCTGCCGGACCGTCGGCATGTTCCGCATGACCGATGAAGCCGGCGGTGACGACAAGCTGCTGTGCGTTCCGGCGGGTGACCCCCGCGTGGAACATCTACGAGATATCCACCATGTTGCGGAGTTTGATCGCCTTGAAATCCAACATTTTTTTGAGGTCTACAAAGATCTTGAGCCTGGAAAGTCCGTTGAAGGCGCCACCTGGACCGGTCGCAAAGAAGCCGAAGACGAAATCCACCGCTCCTGGGACCGCGCAAAATCCCACTAGCGCGTTATGGGGGCTTTGACATCATTAATCAGAAGACCATGGATCACCTCAAGCTTTCACCGGTCGGTAACCCGGCCACGCACATGCCAGCAGCGCTAAGTCCACTTCCTGGGGTAACCACTTTTGCCACCCATTCCCTCAAGAAGTCTCTGGCCGAACTTGATGTTCCCGAAGTAAGGGAATTTCTTGATTTACTCAAAAACTCCGGTGCCAAGATTTGGGCATGCCAGCTCAGCGCTGATATGAATCATCTTGGTAAAGGGGATCTCTACGAAGGGGTTGAAGCGATCATCAACGCAAGCGACTTCATCGAGATGACCGATGGGGCACAACTCCTCTTCATCTAAGCAAGAGCAATCCAGCTCTACTCGATCGCACTCTCACTGGGTGCGACCGTTTCGCTGAGTGTGACCTGAAGAGGTGCAAAGGTTTGAATCCGAATCGGCTCAGGAAGTGGAGTGAGTCCATAAGTTTCAAATGAGCCTTGCCCTGAAAGTCGCTCCAAGAATTGAACCGTTGACAGTGGCAGTTGATCCTCTGGCGAATTGCACGCCATGGCGTGCGCGGTCGCCATAATTGGCCATCCAATAAGCGGTTGTCCTTCTGCTAACACAATTTTTGATGCGGCGATATCGAAATTTCCTTCGAGAGGGACTCCACCTATAGCCGAAGTTGCGATCAAAGAATTGGGTTCAACCGAAACGTCCATTGCGCCCGACCCAACTTTCTGCAGTTGCGTATCGTCCGGGTTGATTACCTCTCCCTGAACTTGTGCTGCGGCCATTGGGATCAAGTTATTGATCGCTTGCACTATGGGTAGAACTGCGACGGTTCCCTCCACCGCATACATTTCATTAATCACATCCAGTTCAGTAGAAAACTTTTCGCCCACCTGAAGGACCTTGGTTACTCCAGCGTTCCAAGACCCGGGAGCTTCATTCGAAAGATATGTTGTCATTGCCTCGACCGATCCGGTTCCACCTTCAACGCTCATTACGGCAATCTCCGGCAGACCCGTCAGGTCATATCCTGAGTTAAGTTCAGCAATGGCTGGGTCATCCCACAATGTGATCGAGCCGGACAAAATTGCTCCAATGACT
>CAJIYV010000015.1 GCA_905181745.1 uncultured Actinomycetes bacterium
CGGGTGCTTGTAGCGGTCTTCGACTGCAACAACTACCGTCTTTTGCATCTTGTCGCTTACGACAAGGCCCTCACGGACCTTGCGATCGCCACGCTCATTTTGTGTACCAGCGGTCATGCGGCACCCTCCTCACCCTCGACGGGCGTGATGCCCAATTCACGTTCGCGCAGGATCGTGTAGATCCGAGCGATATCTTTGCGCACAGCGCGCAATCGACCATGGTTCTCTAACTGCCCGGTTGCACCTTGGAAGCGCAGATTAAACAACTCCTCCTTGGATTCGCGCAGTTTTTCTGTGAGTTCTGCATCGTCTAGATTGCGCAGTTCACCTGTTGCTGTACCAGCGGCCATTAGTCTTCACCTGTTTCATCGCGCCGAACAATCCGGCACTTCATTGGGAGTTTGTGCATTGCACGGGTTAAAGCCTCGTGTGCGACCTTCTCGTCCGGGTAGGACAGTTCGAACATGACGCGACCCGGCTTAACGTTGGCCACCCACCATTCAGGAGAGCCCTTACCTGAACCCATGCGGGTCTCAGCTGGCTTCTTGGTCAGAGGACGGTCTGGGTAAATGTTGATCCACACCTTGCCACCACGACGAATATGACGCGTGATTGCAATACGTGATGCTTCGATTTGCCGGTTGGTTACGTAAGCGGGCTCAAGCGCCTGCAGTCCGTAGGTGCCGAAAGTTACTTTGGTGCCACCCTTTGCCACACCACGACGGGTTGGGTGGTGCTGCTTACGATGCTTGACGCGACGGGGAATCAACATGATTAGCCCTCCGTGCTTTCTGCTGCGACGTTGGGTTCAACGGCAACCTCGGCGACAGTTGCCACTGCGGCGGTTGCTTCAGCTCCATCTTCGCGGCGTGGACGCTCATTTGGCTTATTACGGGTGGCACCCATACGCGCGGTTGCCGCAGCTGCCTCGCGCTCAGACCGCGTTGGCAGTGCCTCACCCTTGTAGATCCAGACCTTCACTCCGATCCGACCAAATGTGGTGCGCGATTCGTAAAAGCCGTAATCGATGTCTGCACGCAAGGTGTGCAATGGAACACGGCCTTCGCGGTAGAACTCGGTGCGAGACATTTCAGCGCCACCGAGGCGACCACTGACCTGGACTCGGATACCTTTTGCTCCAGCCTTCATCGCACTTTGCATTCCTTTACGCATCGCGCGTCGGAATGAAACACGACTTGAAAGTTGCTCCGCAATCCCCTGAGCTACGAGTTGTGATTCCATTTCAGGATTCTTTACTTCAAGAATGTTCAGCTGAACTTGCTTGCCGGTCAGAGTCTCAAGGTCTCCACGCAAACGGTCTGCTTCAGCGCCGCGACGACCAATCACGATCCCAGGACGGGCCGTGTGAATGTCTACGCGGACGCGATCGCGGGTGCGCTCGATCTCAACCTTGGCGATTCCCGCACGTTCCATGCCTTTGCTGAGCACTTTGCGAATAGCGACGTCCTCTTGTACGTAGTCGCTGTAACGCTGGCCCTTCTTTGTGCTGTCAGCGAACCACCGTGAGGTGAAGTCCGTTGTGATACCTAGGCGGAAGCCATGTGGATTAACTTTTTGACCCATGGTTTAGCCCTCCTTCTTGGTGGTCTTAGGGGCTGCAGCCTTTTTCGCAGCCGTCTTCTTGGCAGGTGCCTTCTTGGCCGGCTCAGCTTTCTTCTCTGCAGATTTCTTGGCCGGCGCCTTCTTGGCCGGCGCCTTCTTGGCCGGTGCAGCTTTCTTCTCTGCAGATTTCTTTGCCGGCGTCTTCTTGGCCGGCGCCTTCTTGGCCGGCGCCTTCTTGGCAGGTGCTTCACTCACTTCGGTCTCGTTAATTTCCTCGACCTTCGGAGCCGGTGCCGCCTCCGGGCGTTTAGCAGGCTTCGTGGGGCGTGAGATCTTGGGCATTGCAACGCCGTCAGAGACGATCACTGTGATGTGGGAGCTACGCTTTAGGATGCGAAATGCGCGACCCTGCGCGCGGGGGCGGATGCGCTTCATAGTGGGACCTTCATCAACAAAAGCCTCACTGATGGTGAGTTCCTTGGCATCCATGCCGTGGTTATTCGCCGCATTAGCCACCGCACTCGCGAGCGCTTTGCCCACGGGTTCGCTAGCTGCTTGCGGGGCGAACCGCAGCATGGCCTGGGCATCGTCGGCTTTCATCCCACGAATGAGATCAACAACCCGACGTGCCTTCATGGGCGTCACGCGGACGTACCGCGCCTGGGCCCTGGCTTCCATCGCTTTCCCCTTGCTTCTCGTTACTGCTTCATTAATAAAAACTATTTGGTTTTCAGATTCCCACCGAGTACACGGTCAGGCAGGTCTTGCCCTGCAGGAAATGTCTTAACGGCGTTTTGCCTTACGGTCGTCCTTGACGTGACCCCGGAATGTGCGTGTGGGTGAGAACTCCCCCAGTTTGTGACCGACCATGTCTTCGGAGATGAACACGGGCACGTGCTTACGCCCATCATGCACCGCGATGGTGTGCCCGAGCATCGCCGGGACCACCATTGAGCGACGTGACCAAGTCTTGATCACACCCTTTGAACCCGATTCGTTTTGGGCATCTACCTTCTTGAGTAGATGACCGTCAATGAACGGCCCTTTTTTCAGACTGCGTGGCATGTTTTACCGCTTTCCTTAACGCTTCTTGCCGGACTTGCGACGACGTACAATGAACTGATCGCTGGCCTTATTTTTCTTCCGGGTGCGACCTTCTGCCTTACCGCCAGGGTTGACGGGGTGACGACCACCGGACGTCTTGCCCTCGCCACCACCATGCGGGTGGTCGACCGGGTTCATGGCGACACCGCGAACGGTTGGGCGCCTACCTTTCCAACGCATCCGACCTGCTTTTCCCCAGTTGATGTTTGACTGCTCAGCGTTACCCACTTCACCGATGGTCGCACGCGAGCGCACATCGACGTTGCGAATCTCTCCCGAAGGCATCCGGAGCTGGGCGAATGCGCCTTCTTTTGCGACGAGCTGGACGCCCGCACCGGCAGAACGGGCAATTTTCGCGCCTCCCCCGGGCTTGATCTCAATTGCGTGAATCACGGTTCCCACCGGGATATTGCGCATTGGCAGACAGTTGCCGGGCTTGATGTCGGCACTTGCACCAGTTTCAATGCGGTCGCCCTGCTTCAATTTATTCGGGGCGATGATGTATCGCTTCTCACCATCGGCGTAGTGCAAAAGAGCAATGCGAGCCGTGCGGTTTGGGTCGTATTCGATGTGCGCGACCGTTGCGGGTACGCCATCTTTGTCAGCCCGCTTGAAGTCAATGAGTCGGTAGGCGCGCTTATGCCCACCCCCTCTGTGACGGGTTGTGATCTTGCCGGAGTTATTGCGGCCACCTTTTTTTGGAAGTGGACGAAGCAATGACTTCTCAGGCTCAGACCGGGTTATTTCAGAGAAGTCGGCCACACTTGAACCACGACGGCCCGGTGTAGTCGGCTTGTACTTACGGATACCCATTTTCGTCTCTCGTTTCGTTGTTTCTCGGTTTCCCTGGGCCCCGTTAGGAGACCGGGCCGCCAAATATGTCGATGCGATCGCCAGCCGCAACCGAAACAATCGCACGCTTTGTTGCAGCTTTGCGACCAAATCCAGAACGGGTGCGTACGCGCTTGCCTTCACGATTCATGGTGTTAACACTTGTCACCTTGACACCAAATACTTCTTCGACCGCGATCTTGATCTGGGTCTTATTCGCACCAGGGGAAACAATGAAGGTGTACTTGTTTTGATCAAGAAGGCCATAAGCTTTCTCAGAGACAACCGGTGAGATCAAGATGTCACGTGGGTCTGCGATTCTCATGCTTCTACCTCGCTTTCGGTGGCAACTGCTTTAGCGCCTTTACCCTTAGCTGGGCCGGCCACGAATGTTTCGTACGCCCCTTGGGTGAACACCAAATGATCACTGATGAGCACGTCGTAGGTGTTGAGTTGATCTGGTGCCACGATCGCAACGTCACCTAGATTGCGCAGTGACAACCAGGCCACTGCTTCTTCGCGGGTAAGTACGATCAAGATTTGGCCCTCAACATTTAGTGCTTTAAGTGTTGCAGTTGCACCTTTTGTTGACGGTGCGTCTCCACTTACTAATTCAGACACAATGTGAATGCGTCCTTCACGTGCCCGGTCTGAAAGTGCACCGCGCAGTGCCGCTGATTTCATCTTCTTTGGGGTGCGCTGTTCATATGAACGCGGTTGAGGTCCGTGACTGATTCCACCGCCGGCATACTGGGGTGCGCGAATCGACCCCTGACGGGCGCGACCGGTTCCCTTCTGCTTATGGGGTTTGCGGCCACCGCCACTCACCTCGGCTCGGGTTTTGGTCGAGTGGGTTCCTTGGCGCGCTGCCGCAAGCTGGGCAACAACCACCTGGTGAATCAAGGGAATATTGACCGGAACATCAAAGACTTCAGCGGGTAATTCAATTTTGCCTGACGCTTTACCTTCTGGGGTCATAATGTCGACTGAGCTCACAGCTGGACCTCCTTAGCAGCCGAGTGAATAAACACTATGCCACCCTTAGAGCCGGGAATTGCACCCTTGATCAGGATCAATCCACGCTCGATGTCGACTGCTTGGACCTTCAAATTTTGCGTGGTTTGGCGATCTCCACCCATGCGCCCAGCCATTTTCTTACCCTTAAATACACGACCCGGCGTTGCACAGGCACCGATCGACCCGGCGCTGCGGTGTGCGCGCTTGACCCCATGGGAAGCGCGAAGGCCGTGAAAACCATGGCGCTTCATTACCCCGGCAAAACCTTTACCTTTTGTGGTACCGACGACGTCGACCACCTGCCCAGTCTCGAAGATTCCTGCAGTGAGCTCTTGCCCGAGGGTGTACTCGGAAGCATCGGGGGTACGTACTTCAATAATGTGGCGGCGTGGGGTGACCCCGGCTTTTGCGAAGTGACCTGCATCTGGCTTGTTGACCTTTCGTGGGTCAATCGCACCAAATGCGATTTGTATAGCGGAATAGCCGTCTACATCCGGGGTACGCACCTGCGTGACGACACTAGGCCCGGCTTGTACAACGGTAACGGGAACAACCTTGTTGTTCTCGTCCCATACCTGCGTCATGCCCAGCTTTTCGCCGAGCAATCCCTTGACGTTGTTACTCATGGTGTTCAGATCTCCTCTAAAACTTGATCTCGATTAGAGCTTGATTTCGATGTCGACGCCAGCTGGAAGATCTAGGCGCATCAACGAGTCAACGGTCTTGGGCGTGGGGTCAAGGATGTCGATCAGACGCTTGTGGGTGCGCATTTCGAAGTGTTCCCGGGAATCCTTGTACTTATGTGGTGAACGAATAACGCAAAACACGTTCTTCTCAGTCGGCAACGGCACTGGTCCAGCAACCTGTGCACCGGTACGAATGACTGTCTCAACGATTTTGCGCGCCGAGGAGTCAATGATCTCGTGGTCGTAGGCCTTGAGCCTGATCCGGATCTTCTGTCCCGCCATGGTGGCTTGGTTCCTTACTCGTGTAGTTGCGAATCGAAGTGAAACGCTCTTCGTGTGAAACATTAACTAGGTGTAGTCGTGGCGGGAACCGGGTCGCGGTGCCCGCCACGAAGACTTAGTGGTGGTTACGTCTTACGTCAGGATCTTCGTTACTCGACCTGCACCGACGGTGCGTCCACCTTCGCGAATCGCGAAGCGAAGACCATCTTCCATCGCGATTGACTGAATAAGCTCAACGCGCATGTCGGTGTTGTCTCCTGGCATAACCATGTCCTTGCCGTCTGGCAGGTACACGACGCCGGTAACGTCTGTGGTCCGGAAGTAAAACTGTGGACGGTAGTTGTTGAAGAACGGGGTATGGCGGCCACCTTCATCTTTCGAAAGAATGTAGACCTGAGCCTCGAACTCGGTGTGAGGTGTGATCGTGCCTGGCTTGCAACACACCTGGCCACGCTCGACGTCTTCACGCTTGGTTCCACGAAGGAGTACACCGACGTTTTCACCTGCTTGCCCTTCGTCGAGCAGCTTGCGGAACATTTCGACTCCGGTAACCGTGGTCTTGACCGCAGGTCCTGGGCGAATTCCAACGATTTCAATTTCCTCGTTGATCTTGACGATTCCACGCTCAATCCGGCCGGTAACAACAGTACCGCGGCCAGTGATGGTGAAGACGTCTTCGATTGGCATTAGGAAGGGCTTGTCAATCTCGCGCTCGGGAGTTGGGATGTAAGAGTCAACCGCGTCCATGAGTTCCATGATCGAAGCGCCCCATTTCTCGTCACCCTGGAGTGCTGGGAAGGCGGCAACGCGAACTACGGGAATGTCGTCACCTGGGAATTCGTACTGGCTCAGCAGTTCACGAACTTCCATTTCAACGAGTTCAATGAGTTCTTCGTCATCGACCATGTCGCACTTGTTGAGTGCCACAACCAGAGACGGCACACCCACCTGGCGAGCAAGGAGGACGTGCTCCTTGGTCTGAGGCATGGGGCCGTCGGTTGCGGCAACCACGAGAATCGCGCCGTCCATCTGCGCAGCACCGGTGATCATGTTTTTGATGTAGTCCGCGTGACCCGGACAGTCGACGTGGGCGTAGTGCCGGCCTTCTGTCTGGTACTCAACGTGTGCGATCGAGATCGTGATTCCACGTTGACGCTCTTCAGGGGCCTTGTCGATCATGTCGAAAGGCGTGAATGGGTTCACGTCTGGGTAACGATCGTGCAGCACCTTTGTAATAGCAGCAGTCAACGTGGTCTTGCCATGGTCAATATGCCCAATGGTGCCGATGTTGATGTGCGGCTTATTCCGCTCAAACTTGGCCTTCGCCACTTGCGTACTCCCTCTGTTCGTGCCGTCCGGCAAAACGCGGATCGGTTATCGGTTCTTTTTCTTCTGTTGTTTTTATTTGTGATCCGCGGTTACTCGCCGCGATTTTTAGCGATTATTTCTTCGGCGACGGCCTTTGGGACCTGCGCGTAAGAATCGAATTGCATACTGTAACTCGCACGACCCTGAGTACGGCTACGTAGATCTCCTACATAGCCGAACATTTCAGACAGGGGCACAAGTGCTTTAACTACTCGAGCACCGGAGCGCTCTTCCATTGCTTGCACCTGTCCACGGCGCGAGTTTAGGTCTCCAATGACGTCGCCCATAAAGTCTTCCGGTGTGGTGACTTCAACGAGCATCATTGGCTCAAGCAGTGCCGGGCCAGCTTGGCGGGCGCCTTCTTTAAAGGCCATAGTTCCTGCGATCTTAAACGCAAGTTCGGAAGAATCGACATCATGGAAGGCTCCGTCAAGAAGAGTGACTTTCACATCAACCATCGGGTAGCCGGCGAGCACTCCATGTTGCATGGATTCCTGTGCGCCAGCATCAACCGATGGGATGTATTCACGAGGGATTCGTCCACCGGTGACCTTGTTCTCGAATAGGTATCCGCCACCTTCTTCGGTATTCGGTCCCAATGAAATTTGAATCTTCGCGAACTGACCGGATCCACCCGTTTGCTTCTTGTGGGTGTAATCGATGCGGTCAACCTTCTTAGTCAAAGTCTCGCGGTAAGCGACCTGCGGCTTACCCACATTGGCCTCAACCTTGAATTCGCGCTTCATGCGGTCGACCAGAACCTCAAGGTGAAGTTCGCCCATTCCTTCAATAATGGTCTGGCCGGTCTCTTCATTCGTTGACACGCGAAAGGTGGGGTCTTCTTCAGCGAGCCGCTGGATTGCTGTTCCCAATTTTTCTTGATCACTCTTCGTCTTTGGCTCAATCGCGACCGAAATAACGGGGTCAGGGAAGGTCATTGACTCGAGCACAACAGGCTTGCCCGCGTCGCACAGGGTTTCACCGGTTGTGGTGTCTTTTAGTCCCATAACAGCGACAATGTCGCCGGCGCCCACCGAGTCAATTTCTTCACGCTTATTTGCGTGCATTCGATAAATTTTTCCGATTCGCTCTTTGCGGCCCTTAATGCTGTTAAGCACCTGGGTTCCAGTCTGCAAGCGGCCCGAGTACACCCGCACGTAAGTGAGTTTTCCCAAGTGAGGGTCGGTCATGATCTTGAATGCTAGCGCGCTAAAAGGCTCGTCGTCACTGGGCTGGCGCAGGATTTCAACGTCTTCGTCCCCCACTTTGTGACCGTCGATCGCGGCGATGTCAAGTGGCGAAGGAAGGAATGAAATGACAGCGTCAAGCATTGGCTGTACGCCCTTATTCTTAAAGGCTGATCCGGTCAGTACTGGGGTAAGTTTGGCAGCCAGAGTTGCTCGGCGAATACCGGCCTTGATTTCTTCAACCGAAATTTCAACGCCATCAAGGTACTTCTCCATGATTTCGTCGTCCGCTTCACCCAGAGTCTCGACCAGCTTCTCACGGTATTCCTTGGCCTTGTCCACCATGTCTGCGGGAATTTCTTCGACTTCGTAGTCCTCGCCGATAACGGTCTCGCCTCGCCAGGTGAGGGCGCGCATTTCAATGAGGTCAACAACACCAATAAAGTCCGACTCGTTGCCAATGGGCAGCTGAAGGACTAGCGGGACCGCATTCAAGCGGCTAACGATCATGTCTACGCACATGTAAAAGTCCGCGCCAGTGCGGTCAAGTTTATTAATGAAACACATGCGGGGAACGCTGTAGCGGTCGGCTTGACGCCACACCGTCTCTGACTGTGGTTCTACACCAGCAACTCCGTCGAACACTGTTACCGCGCCATCTAGCACCCGAAGTGAGCGTTCAACTTCAACCGTGAAGTCAACGTGACCTGGGGTGTCAATGATGTTGATCGTATTGTCTTTCCACTCGCAAGTGGTGGCAGCGGAGGTAATCGTGATTCCGCGTTCTTGTTCTTGTTCCATCCAGTCCATGGTGGCTGCGCCTTCATGGACTTCACCGATTTTGTAGTTGATGCCGGTGTAAAACAGGATACGCTCAGTTGTCGTGGTTTTGCCCGCGTCGATATGCGCCATGATCCCAATGTTGCGGACCTTGGCGAGGTCTAGGACTGTTCCTGTTGACACGAGTTTCTCCGTTTTTCTCTAATGCTTTCCGTTAACGTGTGAGGCTTACCACCGGTAATGAGCGAACGCCTTATTGGCTTCGGCCATTTTATGGATGTCTTCCCGCTTCTTCACTGCTGCGCCAAGACCATTTGACGCGTCCAATATTTCGTTCATGAGGCGCTCGGTCATGGTTTTTTCGCGGCGCTTGCGCGAGTAGCCCACGAGCCAACGCAGTGCCAAAGTTGTTGAGCGGCCAGGCTTAACCTCAACGGGAACCTGGTAGGTCGCGCCACCAACCCGGCGGGAGCGAACTTCCAAGGTTGGGCGAATATTGTCCAAAGCTCGCTTCAGAGTCTGTACAGGGTCGGTGCCGGACTTTTCCAGACACCCTTCAAGTGCGCCATACACAGCACGCTCTGCCACGGAACGCTTTCCATCGAGAAGAACCTTGTTGATCAGCTGGGTAACAATCGGCACCCCATACACTGGATCAATAACGATTGGTCGCTTTGCTGCTGGACCCTTACGAGGCATTAGGCCTTCTCCTTCTTTGCGCCGTAGCGGGACCGTGCTTGCTTGCGGTTCTTAACGCCTTGTGCGTCAAGTGCGCCGCGGATGACTTTGTAACGAACGCCGGGAAGATCGCGAACTCGACCACCACGCACCAGCACAATTGAGTGCTCCTGCAGATTGTGGCCAACCCCAGGGATGTAGGCGGTGACTTCCACCTGGGAGGTCAACCGCACCCGGGCCACTTTGCGAAGCGCAGAGTTTGGCTTCTTGGGGGTGGTTGTATACACACGTGTACACACCCCGCGCCGCTGTGGGCTGCCTTTAAGGGCCGGGGCATTCTTTTTGGAGACCTTGTCCTGCCGACCCTTGCGGACCAGCTGCTGGATCGTAGGCACGTTACGCCTCTCCTGACTTCTCGTTCGTTTTCGGTTAACCGGAACGACCCACGCGCTCGGGCGTGTCGAATGCCTCGCGGCACTCACTACGCTTAAACTCGCAGGATTCTCCGGTGGTATTACCACCTCGCGCCGCACAAGATGCCTGCGGCACGCGAGAGCGTGCCTGAGGGGGTCAGGCACGACTGTGAAGACTACCTTCCCTTACTTGACCCCCTTCACCGGGGTCCCCCTAAGGTCTCTAATTCCCCCAAACCCCAAGGATCGTGATAACGAATAGGGCCAGAATTCCCAAGATCACTAAAGCCATATAGACACCAATATTGACCCAGGCAACTATTTTTGATGCGGTAACCAGCGGCCCCCCGCCAATGGAACCGTTACTGGCAGTGATTTCCTTCTCTGCCTTGTTGGCGAAAACTAACGACACAATCGCTAGCACAATCGGGAAGATCATCCAGGAAGCTATCGACAGCACCAGTGCCGCGATCGAATTGCCTGAAGCGCTAGGGGCTGTCGGCAGTCCAATGACCGGTTGAGGGGGCGTTGCTTCCCAGATGGACTCCGCGGGAGCACTTACTTCGGCCGGGCTTATCTCTGGTTCTGACGTTTCGTTACTCATAGGCGTAATCTACCCCTAGTAGGGACAACTCTGCGCCTACTACGACCAGTTAATCAGCAGTCGATCTTCTTTGTCCTTAAAAGAACTCACCAAAATCACAATGAAGTGAACCAGAACCCAGATACCAAGTCCTGCACCCGTCACGATCACGTGAAATCCCGTGCCGATCTTGCCCAGGTAAAAGCGGTGAACCCCGATCTGCGCACGCAAGAGCCGATCCCCCAGGAGCAATTCGAAAAATGTGAAGGGGAGCCGGTTTACCGGTTCCCCTTCACATGTATGTGGCGCGTGTGGCTTAGAAGCCGCGAAACTGGAACTCTTCCAAAGGAACAGCTTCACCTGACGTTTGACCAAAGGATGCGTATTCCATGTCGTCATATCCGGTAAAGGATGCGTACATGGCAGCCTTGGCTTCCTCCGTTGGCTCCACCTTGATGTTGTGGTAGATCGGCATTCCGGTTCCAGCTGGGATCAGCTTGCCCAAGATGACGTTCTCCTTTAAGCCGAGTAGTGGATCGCTCTTCGCGGAGATCGCTGCGTCAGTGAGGACACGGGTGGTCTCCTGGAAAGAAGCGGCCGATAGCCAAGATTCGGTTGCGAGCGAAGCCTTGGTGATGCCCATAAGTTCGGGGCGACCCGATGCTGGTGTTCCACCGTTTTTGACAACCCGGCGGTTCTCAACTTCAAAGACCCCACGGGCAACAAGTTCACCAGCGAGGAAGTTTGAATCGCCCGATTCAATAATCGTGATGCGCTTCAGCATCTGACGAACAATTACCTCGATGTGCTTGTCGTGGATCGACACACCTTGTGAGCGATAGACCTCTTGTACTTGTTCAACAAGATGCAGTTGGACCGCACGCTGGCCCAAAATACGAAGTACCTGTTTCGGATCAATCGCACCAATCACGAGTTGTTGTCCCACAATCACGCTATCGCCTTCTTCAACCAGCATCCGCGAACGACGTGGAACCGAGTATTCAATTTCCTCGGTACCGTCGTCAGGGGTGATGATTATTTTGCGAAGTTTCTCAGCGTCTTCAATGCCAACCCGTCCGGCGACTTCGCTGATCGGAGCGACGCCCTTGGGTGTTCGCGCTTCAAAGAGTTCCACGACACGTGGCAAACCATGTGTGATGTCTTCACCTGCAACACCACCTGTGTGGAAGGTGCGCATTGTGAGCTGGGTGCCGGGTTCACCAATGGACTGGGCAGCGACGATGCCGACGGCTTCGCCGACATCGACCAATTTGCCCGTCGCCATTGAACGTCCGTAGCAGCGTGCACAAGTCCCCACAGCGCTCTCGCAAGTGAGAACGGTGCGAACACGGACCTTGTCTGCTCCGTCAGCAATCATCTTCTCTAGTCGCGGAATGTCGAGTTCTTCACCTGCGGTAGCAACCGTTTTGCCATCAACTTCAACATCGCGGGCGAGTACTCGTGAGACCAGTGCAGTATCGAGATGCTCAAGTGGACGCAGTGTCCCGTCGACCATTTCAGCAATCTCTATTTCAGCACCGCGCTCGGTCTCGCAGTCAACCTCGCGGACGATTACGTCTTGGGAGACGTCGACCAAACGACGGGTGAGGTAACCCGAGTCAGCGGTACGAAGTGCCGTATCTGCAAGACCCTTTCGAGCGCCGTGAGTGGAGATGAAGTACTCGAGTACTGTCAAACCTTCACGGAAATTGGCCTTAATTGGACGGGGAATGATTTCGCCCTTTGGGTTTGCTACGAGACCGCGCATACCGGCGATCTGACGAACCTGCATGTAGTTACCACGGGCTCCTGAGTCGACCATAATGTGGACGGGGTTCGACTCTGGGAAGTTCTCCTGCATTGCCTTGGCGACTTCATCGGTTGCGCGGGTCCAGATCTCAATGAGTTCCTGCCGACGCTCAGAGTCAGTGATGAGGCCCTTCTCGTATTGCTGTTGGACCTTTGCATCCTTTTCTTCAGCTTTAGCGATCAAACCGGCCTTGGCCGACGGCGCAACTACATCGGAAATCGAGATGGTGACGCCGGAACGCGACGCCCAGTGGAAACCGAGTGACTTGAGTTGGTCGAGAGTTTCAGCAACCTCGATCTTGGGGTACATCTCACTCAAACGGTTGACTGTCGCGCCGAGAACCTTCTTATCAACCTTTTCGTTGACAAACGGGTAGTCAGATGGCAGCGCTTCATTGAACAATATGCGGCCAAGGGTGGATACGAGCATGAGTGGATCACCGAAAGTCCAACCTTGTGGCACTTCATGTCCTAGCGGCGGCGTGGTGTCTGCCAAGCGGAATCGAGCTTTTTGGCCGAGCACAAGTGATCCTCGGTCAAGAGCCATCACTGCTTCAGCGATCGAAGAGTAAGCGGCCAGCTCGTTCTCCGGCACATCTTTACTGGCCGAGGTCATGGTCGTGAGTGTGTAGATACCTAACACCATGTCCTGTGTTGGCGTCGTGATCGGACGACCATTTGCAGGTGAAAGGATGTTGTTGCTCGAAAGCATTAGGATTCGCGCTTCTGCTTGTGCTTCAGTTGACAACGGTACGTGCACTGCCATCTGGTCACCGTCGAAGTCCGCATTGAATGCGGTACACACGAGTGGGTGAATCTGGATTGCCTTACCTTCAATGAGTTGGGGTTCGAAGGCTTGAATACCCAAACGGTGCAGAGTTGGTGCGCGGTTAAGCAACACTGGATGTTCGTTGATGACCTCTTCTAAGACATCCCACACCACTGCACGAGAACGCTCCACCATGCGCTTTGCACTCTTGATGTTTTGTGCATGGTTGAGGTCAACCAGGCGCTTCATGACAAACGGCTTAAACAACTCGAGCGCCATCTGCTTAGGCAGACCACATTGGTGCAACTTGAGTTGTGGTCCCACCACAATCACTGAGCGTCCTGAGTAGTCGACACGCTTGCCCAGGAGGTTCTGGCGGAAACGCCCCTGCTTACCCTTGAGCATGTCAGAGAGTGATTTCAACGCCCGATTACCTGGACCGGTAACTGGGCGGCCACGGCGACCGTTGTCAAAGAGCGCGTCAACTGCTTCTTGCAGCATGCGCTTTTCGTTATTAACAATAATTTCAGGTGCACCGAGGTCAAGTAGACGCTTGAGGCGGTTATTGCGGTTGATCACGCGACGGTAAAGATCGTTGAGATCAGAAGTGGCAAAACGCCCACCATCGAGTTGAACCATGGGGCGCAGATCCGGTGGGATAACCGGAACAGCATTTAAGACCATGCCCATTGGCGAGTTAGTCGTGCTCATGAACGCGTTCACCAATTTCAGGCGCTTTAGGGCCCGGGTCTTCTTTTGGCCCTTACCCGTTGCGATTACTTCACGCAGGTACTCAGACTCGGCTGCGAGGTCAAATGACTCGAGGCGCTTTTCAATTGCTGCAGCGCCCATGCCACCATCAAACCAACGACCATAACGATCGCGCATCTCGCGAAAGAGCATCTCGTCACCTTCAAGGTCTTGGATCTTGAGGGTGCGGAAACGATCAAACACTTTGTCCAGACGATCGATTTGGACATCCGCACGTCGGCGTAGGGCAGCAAGCTCGCGCTCGCCCGATTCACGAACCTTACGGCGAACTTCGCTTTTAGCGCCTTCGGCTTCAAGTTCAGCTATGTCGGCTTCCATCTTCTGCGCGCGGGTCTCAAGGTCGGCGTCGCGACGCTTTGAAATCTGTTTCTTCTCCACGCTGAGTTGGTTCTCAAGGGAAGGCAGCGCTTCATGGCGGCCATCTTCGTCGACCCATGTGATCATGTAAGCAGCGAAATAGATGACCTTCTCTAGATCCTTTGGTGCCAAGTCAAGTAGGTAACCTAAACGGCTAGGGACACCCTTGAAGTACCAGATGTGGGTTACTGGCGCCGCAAGCTCGATGTGTCCCATGCGCTCGCGACGAACCTTTGCGCGAGTTACCTCAACGCCGCAACGCTCACAGATAATTCCCTTGAAGCGAACCCGCTTGTACTTACCGCAGTAGCACTCCCAGTCACGAGTAGGTCCGAAGATCTTCTCGCAGAACAAGCCGTCTTTCTCTGGCTTGAGTGTGCGGTAGTTAATGGTTTCGGGCTTCTTGACTTCACCGTATGACCAGGTACGAATATCGTCTGCTGTTGCAAGACCGATTCGCAACTCGTCAAAGAAGTTAACATCTAGCACGTATGTGTCCTTCGTTCGTTTCGAATAATTCGGGTGAGAGACTGATTACATTTCATCAACGCTGCTGGGCTCACGCCGTGACAGGTCAATTCCGAGTTCTTCGGCAGCACGGAATACGTCGTCATCGCTGTCCTTCATTTCGATGGCCACACCGTCCTTGGAGAGAACTTCAACGTTGAGGCACAAGGATTGCATTTCCTTGACCAGCACCTTGAACGATTCTGGGATACCGGGTTCAGGGATGTTTTCGCCCTTAACAATTGCTTCATAGACCTTAACGCGACCGAGTACGTCATCCGACTTGATTGTCAGAAGCTCCTGCAGTGCGTAGGCCGCGCCATACGCCTCTAACGCCCAGACTTCCATTTCGCCAAATCTTTGCCCACCAAACTGGGCCTTGCCACCCAGTGGCTGCTGGGTGATCATGCTGTATGGACCGGTCGAGCGTGCGTGAATCTTGTCGTCGACCAAGTGCAGGAGTTTCAGAATGTAAATGTAACCCACTGCAATCTGACCTGGAATTGGCTCACCGGTTCGACCGTGAAACAGGTCTGCCTTGCCATTGGGGTTTACCAGCTTCAGGCCATCTTTTGTCGGGGTCGTTGAATCCAGAACCAAGCTCAGTTCCTCTTCACGAGCACCGTCGAACACTGGAGTTGCCACCTTGGTACCTGGGGCAATTGACTTCACCGCGTCTGGCAACAAGGCCGCGCGTGGATCAGCTGCATCAACACTCCAACCGGCAGCAGCCGCCCAACCGAGGTGGGTTTCGAGAATCTGACCGATGTTCATTCGACCAGGGACTCCCAATGGGTTAAGTACGATGTCTACCGGGGTTCCGTCTTCGAGGAATGGCATGTCTTCAACTGGCAAAATCTTGGAGATAACACCCTTGTTGCCGTGACGGCCAGCGAGTTTGTCACCCTCTTTAATCTTGCGCTTTTGAGCGATGTAGACGCGCACCAATTTGGTGACACCCGGTGGCAATTCGTCGCCTTCGTCCATGTCAAAGACGCGAACGGCGATGATCTTGCCGGACTCACCGTGGGGTACCTTCAACGAAGTATCGCGAACCTCGCGAGCCTTCTCGCCAAAGATCGCGCGCAGTAGGCGCTCTTCTGGAGTCAGTTCGGTTTCACCCTTAGGTGTTACCTTGCCCACGAGAACATCACCTGGGACGACATCCGCGCCGACTCGAATTATTCCGAGGTCGTCGAGGTCAGCGAGAAGTTCTTCTGACACGTTCGGGATATCACGTGTGATTTCCTCTGGTCCAAGTTTGGTGTCGCGAGCATCGATTTCATGCTCTTCAATGTGAATGGAAGACAGCACATCGTCCTGCACCAAACGCTGGCTCAAAATAATTGCGTCTTCGTAGTTGTGGCCTTCCCATGACATGAATGCTACAAGCAGATTCTTGCCGAGTGCCATCTCGCCGAGGTCAGTTGAGGGGCCATCAGCGATCACTTCTCCGGCTTCCACGCGGGCTCCGCCAGCTACAATTGGTCGCTGGTTGAAACAGGTGCCTTGGTTTGAACGACGGAATTTCTCGAGCTTGTAACTGGAGTAAGTCCCGTCGTCATTCGCAACTTCAACTAGGTCAGCAGATACTTCCTTGACCGCACCAGACTTTTGAGCGATGACGACATCGCCAGCGTCGTAGGCGGCGCGGAATTCCATACCGGTACCGACAAGGGGTGCCTGGGCACGCAAGAGCGGAACGGCCTGACGTTGCATGTTCGAACCCATGAGCGCGCGGTTTGCATCGTCATGCTCCAAGAAAGGAATCATGGACGTGGCAACTGACCACAATTGGCGTGGCGAAACGTCCATAAAGTCGACGTCCTCGGGCTTGACGTATTCGACCTCGCCACCCTTCACGCGAACAACGACGCGATCAAGACTTGTCATATTGCCGTCGGCATCAATTGCGGTGTTTGCCTGGGCGATGATGTGCATGTCTTCTTCGTCGGCTGTGAGGTATTGGACTTCGTCGAGCACCCGTCCGTCGATGACCTTGCGGTAAGGGGTTTCAATGAAACCAAAAGGCGAGATCCGGCCATAAGTTGCCAGTGAGCCGATCAGGCCAATGTTCGGGCCTTCCGGGGTTTCAATCGGGCACATGCGGCCATAGTGGGAGGGGTGAACGTCGCGGACTTCAAAGCCGGCACGCTCACGGGAAAGACCGCCCGGTCCAAGCGCTGAAAGACGACGCTTGTGGGTAAGCCCCGCGAGTGGGTTGGTCTGATCCATGAACTGCGAGAGTTGTGAAGTTCCGAAGAACTCCTTAATCGATGCGACCACCGGGCGAATGTTGATCAATGTCTGTGGCGTAATCGCCTCAACATCTTGGGTGGTCATGCGCTCACGCACGACCCGCTCCATGCGGGAAAGTCCCGTACGAATCTGATTCTGAATGAGTTCACCCACAGTGCGAAGACGGCGGTTACCAAAGTGGTCAATGTCATCGGTTTCAACAACGACCTCACCACGTGGTGTTTCCATCGCGGCGTCCCCCGCGTGCAAGCGCACGAGGTACTCGATTGTGGAAACAATGTCTTCAATTGTCAAAGTGCTCTGCTCTAGTGGCAGCTCCAGACCGAGTTTGCGGTTGATCTTGTAGCGTCCTACCTTGGCAAGGTCGTAGCGCTTTGGATTGAAATAAAAGTTTTCGATCAGGTTCTTCGCATTATCAAGCGTGGGGGGTTCGCCCGGACGCAACTTGCGGTAAATATCGAGGAGCGCGTCATCTTGTGACTCAATATTGTCCTTCTCGAAAGTTGCCATGAAAGTTTCGTACTGGCCGAAGCGCTGGCGAATTTCGTCGCTTGACATGCCCAGTGCCTTCAGCAGAACGCTCACGGGCTGCTTGCGTTTACGGTCAACGCGGACAGCAACTAGGTCCTTTTTGTCAATTTCGAATTCAAGCCATGCTCCGCGGCTGGGAATTATCTTGGAGACGTACACATCTTTGTCCGTCGCCTTGTCAACTGAACGCTCAAAATACACACCGGGTGAGCGCACGAGCTGTGAAACAACAACCCGCTCCGTGCCGTTGATCACGAACGTGCCCTTGTCGGTCATGAGTGGAAAGTCGCCCATAAATACGGTCTGGGATTTGATCTCACCGGTTTCGTTGTTGGTGAACTCAGCGGTCACGAACAGCGGCGCTGCATACGTGAAGTCTTTGTCTTTACATTGCTCGACGGTGTACTTCGGTGGTTCGAACCGGTGATCGCGGAATGAGAGCGACATCGTGCCGGCGAAGTCTTCGATGGGTGAAATCTCTTCAAAGATCTCTGTCAAACCTGAGACCTGAGGAATTTCGGTATTGCCGTCCTTGAGTGCGGCGGCCACAGCCTTTTGCCACTTCTCGTTGCCAAGTAACCAGTCGGAGCTGGCGGTCTGCAATCGTAATAGGTCCGGAACCGCCAAAGGCTCGCGAATTTTCGCGAATGAGGCCCGGTTAAGGGATGGGGAGAGCGGGGTTACTTCGTGGGAAACCAAGAGGAATCCTTCCAGTGCTCGGCGGGCCAAATCGCTGACATTCCAATTAAGCCCCAAATGTCAAATCGGCGAAAAGCCAAAGAGTCACCCTGAGCGAGAATGTTGGAAGGCAGCGCAAACTAGCAGCATACCCGTATGGGCAAACCGCTGTCTCACGGGGTCCCCGGCAAGGGCCCGTCGGTCGCCGCGAGGCGACACCCCTCATTGCATCGATGCGGAACCTCTCTGGGGGCCGACAGCACCTGCCCGAATCCAGCAAAGTCACGATCCTCGTTATGAGAAGCACCCAAATAATTGCCTGAAATAGCTAAAAGGTCAAGTGGGGCGCGGGTTTTTCCCCCCTTGTGACCACATTGTGACCCCACCCCTCGCTCGTGAACATGTGAAAACAGGGCGTGAAAGCAGAGGTGCGAAAACAATTGTGGGGCGGCTGGTCACAGACCACCCGCCCCACAATGAGATTTACTCAGAAATTACTTAACAGTGACCTTGGCGCCGACCGCTTCAAGAGCGTCCTTTGCCTTATCTGCTGCTTCCTTTGTGGCCTTTTCCAGGACTGCAGTTGGTGCAGCCTCAACAAGGTCCTTTGCTTCTTTGAGACCAAGGCTGGTGAGTGTACGAACTTCCTTGATCACGGCAATCTTGTTGCCACCATCAGCTTCGAGAATGACATCAAATTCGTCTTGTTCTGCTCCCCCATCGTCCCCTCCACCTGCGGGTGCTGCAGCAGCCATTGCCATTGGTGCAGCTGCGGTTACATCAAATGTCTCTTCGAATGCTGAAACGAATTCAGACAATTCAAGAAGGGTCATCTCTTTGAAAGCATCCATTAGTTGATCGGTGCTCATTTTCGCCATTGTGGCTTTCCTTTCAATAATTCCGGCCGAGGGCCGGGTGGGCTTTAGCCCTCGGTGATTTCTTCTTCGGGTGCTGCCGCTTCGGGTACTGCCGCTTCGGGTGCTGC
Organism: uncultured Actinomycetes bacterium; assembly: GCA_905181745.1. Taxonomy (GTDB): domain Bacteria; phylum Actinomycetota; class Actinomycetes; order S36-B12; family S36-B12; genus UBA4592. Next base: position 19,159 of record CAJIYV010000015.1, read on the forward strand.
CGCTTCGGGTACTGCCACTTCGACGACCTCCTCTTCTGCTGCAGGTGATTCTTCGGTCTTTACCGGCGCGACTGCGCCGGGCGCTGACTCGAGTTTTGCCTGTAATGCTGCCAGGGTGCGGGCTGTTTTGGACAATGGTGCCGCAAAGAGCGCCGCAGCATGTGACTGCTTTGCCTTCATAGCGCCAGCCAACTTCGCCAGCAGAACCTCACGGGATTCAAGGTTGGCAATCTTGGTGATTTCGGCTGCGGACATAACCGCGCCGTCCATGATTCCACCCTTGATTACAAGTGCTGGATTATCTTTTGCAAAGTCGCGAATACCCCTCGCGGCGTCAACAGCGTCTCCGGAAACGAATGCGATTGCACTTGGTCCTTCGAGTAGTGAATCAAGACCTTCAACACCAGCATCGCGCGCGGCGATCTTGGTGAGGGTGTTCTTGACCACCGTGTAGTTGACCCCGGCTCCAAGCGCACGGCGCAGTTCTTTCATCTGCGCAACGCTAAGACCACGGTATTCCGTGAGGACTGCCGCGTGTGAGTTGCGGAAGTTCTCAGCGATCTCGGCAACGATGCTTGCCTTTGTGGGCTTTGCCATGTTGCTCCTTTCGTGTTCCCCAAATAAAAATTCCGAACAATGAGAAACGCCCCGAGCGCTAGGCGCACGAGGCGTAAGGCCGCAACCACATGGTTGCCTCACTTCGTTCACCTGCGCTGGTCGCCCACTGAGTGGAACTTTCTACCGGGACTTCTGACAAGAAGTACCGGTGACCTGCGGTCTTTGGTAGATCACAAGATACCGAGCCTGCGGCTGGCACCATTCAGCGGGTGGCGCCAGAGAAAATAATTGTGGGGCCGGCCCGAAGGCCGACCCCACAATTGTGGTGTAGTTACTTTGTCTTCAATTACGTTGTTTTCGTTGGCTGTTTCAACGCATCAGGCTGGAACAAGCGATCCTTGTTCACTCCTGGTGTTGAGTACAGGAACCGCTTAGCCGCCAGGACTTTTTTAGCCGTTTTAGCATTCACCATTTTGTTGAGAGCCACAACTGCCTTAAGCGTTTGCTCGGGCGTGTAGATGCAGTGACCCACACCTGAGTTGCCTAGGGCAGCAACCGAGAGTGCCGCACTGGGCGCTTTTGCCCCAGGTGCAAACTTGGTGTAGCCATCAGCCGGTGGAATCGTGTAAAATTCCGCCGCCTTAAACATCCCACGTGTGTTCTTGTTTTGCTTCGCGTACGAGGCGGTCAACTTATTCATGTAGGCACTCGTATTACCCGCAGGCGTGACAGTGTCGTAAGTTGTTGCGATCAGCAACGTGGGAACCTTATACGTACCCTTTGGTGCGGCTAATCCCATCATGATAGCCATAGCTTTGGGGCTGCCTGGGAAGCGGGCAGTTTTGCTGCCTCGCGTCGAGTCCAATACCCCGAGCATCGTGTTGAGTGGATTTGAAATCACCGTCGTCGCATTCAGTGTGTCACCGAACTCCCCCCGCTGCTCAGGTGAGAGCAATTTGGAGTAACGAACGTTGACATTGTCGGTGACGTTAGCTGACTCATTGGGTGGAATCTGGCCAATCTTACGCACCTTCATTTCCATCTCGTATCGACCAAGAATCCCCAGAGCTGCTGCTGCGCCCACATTTTGGAGCATCGCAACTGCGGTACTTCCCCCCGCCGAAGCTGGCTGGAACCCGCCGCCCAAAGCGGCGAGAGTGCCCAGTGATGCGAAGGCAGGATTCTGAGTCTGACCGTCATAGACGCTGCTCTTGGTGGGCAAACCAGCCAGCAACCCGGCGAGCAGGTTTGCTTGAGCAAATGGATAGCCCGCGGGAGTTACTGGATTTGTAGCAGCCCCACCGAGGAGTGTTACTACAGTTGCCAGATCACCCAGTGCTTCGGAATACCCGACGGCGCCGGCTGTGTAATTAGCGACCTTTAGATTTGGTGCGATCAGTGTTTTCCACGTCTGCAAAACCGTCATTGCCGTTTCAAATGCCTCCATCGGACCAGCCGTGTTGCAGGAAGCCAACACGCCTGCAACCTTGCCCGGGTTGTCTTCGGCGATTGTTTCACTGACCAAAGCACCGAGTGAATTACCCCAGACCATGACCTTCTTCTTGTCCGCTATTGCACCGGAGTTGATGTACCCAATCAGGTTTTCACCGGCCTCTACCCCTTCATTGGCCGCCCAGCCTTGGCGCGCATAACCCGAGCCCGCTAGCGCGTAACCCTGAGCAAGTAGATTCGCAGCGACAACTGGAGTTGGAGCGATATCTGCTTCGTTCGAGGCTTGGTACGCCACACTGGACCCAAATGAGGGCGCAAATGCTGGGTAACTAATCGGCTTGTACGCGCCCGTGTTCAATCCCAATGGAACAGCCAAAGCTGCTGGAATTGGGGTCGAAACCCGGTAACCGTGTGAGTAGACCAGGACCGTGCCGTTGAATTTCTCCGGCATTTGGATCTTGAAAGGTGCATCTCCGAGGGACCCGGACAGGGCCCCCTCGCAGACTGTGCCCGGTGCGCAGGCTTCCACGGCGCTCGCAGAAGCAACAACCGGAGCACCAATGGTGATCAGGCTTGCCGCCGCTACTGCCGCGACTCCGCGGCGCATAAATGTGATTTTCATAATTATCCTTTTCATTTAAGTAGGCGTGCTTACGGCAGCAATTTCTTGGTGGGAGATGCTGGACGGAAAGTGGCTTGCTTGGCTTTACCCGACTTCGAACTCGTTGCCAACATCACGTACTTCGTCAAGCGCTCAACGTCACTGTTAGCGTTGTACCGGCCCATGTAGTAGCCGGTAAGCCCTTGATGCGACTTGCTATTTATGACCATCGGGACAACCGCCGCTGAACGAAAGTTTCTCGCATTCGTCTCAAGTGCCTTCACAAGACCCTTACGCGTCAAG
>CAJIYV010000016.1 GCA_905181745.1 uncultured Actinomycetes bacterium
GATTACGTGCGGATCGGCGTTGAGACCTTGAATCGAAGTGGCGCAGACAATGTCGGCGGAATAATGGCAGCCGTCGGGGTGTCGCCGATTCAAAAGGCAATTGCCACTGCCATGACTTCCAAGTTTGGTGTCGGAGGTGCGGCATTTCACGTGGGTGGGACACAAGGTGAGGCGCTCACCGTGTATCTAGGTTGTTTTCGCCGAAGCGCATTGGAGCGAGTAGGTGGCTACGACGAATCGATGGTGCGCGCCCAAGATTGGGAAATGAATCACCGGATCCGAGAAAGCGGTGGAAAGATTTGGTTCACCCCGGACATGGTGGTGACCTACCGCCCGCGTGCGAGTCTGCACGCACTCGCATCCCAGTATTTCGGATACGGCACTTGGCGCCGTGAAGTTGCGCGCCGCTACCGCGAAACTATTTCACTTCGCTACCTTGCCGCGCCAGCACTCGTGCTCTGTGTGGCCCTTGGGCTGTTACTCATGTTGATTGGCCTAGTGGCGCCCCAACAATTACTGGTGTGGGTGGGTGCGACCCCATTAGTCGCTTACTCCCTTGGGGTAATTATGGCAACCCTGATGCTCAGAGATAGCGATAATCGAATTCTCCTACCCGTTGTGTTCCCGGTCATGCACTTTTCGTGGGGACTTGGGTTTCTCTTGGGGAGGGCAAAGTCTTGAGATTTTTTGCGCGTAAACCCAAATGGTCCATCGTGACTGCGGCGCCAAAAGGGGAGGCAGGTAGGAAATGGGGTGACTACTGGTTTGCTACCGATCTTGCGCAAGCGCTGAGAAAGGAAGGTGTTGACACCAAGGTTGTTTCTCGCGCCGGTGCGAATAGTCAACAGCGCGATAGCGATGACGTAGTCGTGGTGTTGCGGGGACTTCGCCGAGTGGTCCCATCAAATACCAGTGCAACCTGGATGCTGTGGGTTATTTCGCACCCGGAAATGGTAGAACCGGGTGAGGCGGCTCAATATTCACGTGCATTCGCGGCCAGCCAGCGTTGGGATCCGGGTCCTGAAATTGGGGAGTTCACTCCACTGCTACAAGCAACTAATTCGCTGCGCTTTACGCCGATGCCATCACTGGAAAAATCGGGTGTTCTTTTTGTTGGTTCAACGCGCGGAAATTTTCGTCCAATTGTGCGGGACGCCTTGGCTGTCGGAATTCCACTTAAGATTTATGGAGTCGGCTGGGATAAATTCTTGGCACCGGATCAAATAGCGGGAAATTTTCTTGACAACAGCGAGTTGCCTGCCGCTTATGCCTCAAGTGCCATCGTGCTCAACGACCATCACCGTGATATGGCGGAACAAGGGTTTCTTTCCAATCGACTATTCGATGCTGTTGCGGCAGGCGCACGAGTGGTGAGTGACCCCGCACTGGGAATTAGTGAAGTTTTCGGTTCGCGTGTGGTTACCTACCACTCTCCCGAAGAGCTGGCGGAAATTATTCGCGATCCAGATTCATTTTTCCCCAGTGAAGAGAATGCTCCGCAACGGATTCACTCTGAGCATGATTTTCGCGTTCGCGCTCGCGCATTAATCGAAGCAGCAGATTCGGTGCACCATGACTAATCCAAAGGTGTCCATTATCTTGATCGGATACAATGATGCGGCTCGTGTGCCGAATGCACTCGAGTCACTCACTTCGCAGTCATTTCGGGAGATTGAAATTATCGCGGTTGATGACTGCTCAACCGACGACTCGGTTGCAATTTTACGTGCGGCTGCCGGCACTGATTCACGAATTCGGGTTGAAGTCCTTGCGCAGAACTCTGGGCCCAGTGCGGCCCGGAACCGCGGCATGGAACTGGCTAGTGCACCTCTCATCATGTTTTGTGATTCTGATGATAGGTATGAGCTCCATGCAGTCCACAATTTGCATTCGGCGATCAACAGCATGGGGGCTGACCTAGTCATGGGAGCATCCACTCGCATTATTTCCGGTTCCGGTGAAGGAAAAATCTGGCACCCTGAGTTGTATCTCGAATCACGCGTTGTTCTCGGGTTGGCAGAGGAACCTAGATTGTTATTTGAGACGACTACGTGGAACAAGATTTACCGGGCACGATTCCTGCGCGAATACGAAATAGATTTCCCTCTAGGCTTGTTTTATCAAGACCAACTGTTCACATTGAAGTGCTATCTCGCAGCAACTCACATTGGGATAATCCCTGAAGTCGTGTATTACTGGAGTGTCGAACCTGACGCTGTTGTTCGTTCGGTCACTCAATCTCGGCACGAGTTGCGCAATGTGTCTGACCGCATTGCGATTAATCATCTTATGGATCGTGAGCTTGAATCTGATTATGCTCTGAGTCACCTCAAGAACCAGAAGTTTCTCCAGCATGAGTTATCTCTCTATCTCGGGACTTTATTTAGAATACCCGAGAGCGACTCGGCTGAACTGATTGACATTCTTTCCCAGTACGTGCGACACATTCCGATTGAAGACTTTGAATGCCTGCGACCAGGTGTGCGCGTTGCTGCCTACTACTTGCTCACCGGGGATCAAGGAAAAATGCGCCAAGCTTTGTGGTGGGAAAAAGGTGGCGGATTCATTAATACCAACCTCACGGGCAGCAGCGGCGAGTTGTGGTCAAGTGAATCGGCTGAACTGCTGGGACGCCCAGCCGCCTGGTGGCTGGATGTGAGCGACTTGCATCTTGATTTGATCCCATTTGAACGTCGTTCGTACTTCAGCACAATTAGTAAAAGTGCCGGGGCTGACAACTGGGTTCTTACCTGCGTTGATTTTTCCGGCGATCTCCCGCGCGACACCCAGGCCCAGGTCATCTTGCGTGAGACAAGGACCGGGGCCTTGATTGCATTCACGGCGACCCCGGTTGAATCTGAGAGCGGTGTGCGCTGCTATCAGGTGAACTTGGATTCTGGCGGTGCTGAACTTGTCCAAGATCGGGGTATTAACCCTGATGAACACGGAATTGTCTGCGTGCAATTAACCTGCCGCCTCGGCGTTAACCGTTCAGATCTGCACGTGGTGCCCGGTCAGGAACTTGATGCTTTACCCATGGGTAGGTTGGCGTCCTTGGGTTGCGCAGACAGTATCGATTTTGAGGTCCAAGCGGATTCGCGAATCCATTGGAGTGCTTCAGGTACGATGAAGTCCGTGATGGGGGCGGTTCGAAAGCTTCGGCGATCACGCAATGCCAAGCCCATACCTTCACATTTGCCTATTGTGAAAGTTGTGGGGCGACCCACGGTCGTCTTCGCACCGACCGACCTTTCTTCAACGCAGCGTTCACCTGAGAGTTTTGATACACAAGCGTGGATCGACGAGTTTGGGACAACGGCGTATCTCTTCATTCCTCGAGAGGAATTCATTGACAGGCCGCGACGTTCGCGCTTTGCCTATCGGAGTTACTCACCCTCGCAGCGCCCGGCAGTGCTTGCGCTCGCTGACATCGTGATTACGGATCAACCGGAGTTGATCAGTGACCCGCGGTCAATCGTGCTTCGTCGTGACCTTGAAGCCGCCGAGTACCTGTTGGCGCCAATTGATGCAGTGGTGGT
>CAJIYV010000017.1 GCA_905181745.1 uncultured Actinomycetes bacterium
TTTCCACGCAGTCCGGCCGTACCGAATTGAAGACTTGCCCTAAAGCAATCGTGCAATTCTGCTACCGCCAGCGGGTCCATCTGTCCGGCACGCTCTAACAGGATTCGCAGTTCGTGCTGGGTTTCTTCGTGGGGGTCGTTCAATAGCCACTCGCGTGCTTGAGCAATTACATTCATGGGTAGGTGCTTTCCCCGATCTAGATTTTTGCAATTATTTTGGCAAGCAGATCGCCCATGCGGGTAGCAGCATCATTGCCGGCCTGTAGCACTTCTTCGTGATTGAGTGGCTCGCCGCTCATACCTGCAGCTAGATTGGTGACGAGCGAGATTCCAAGAATCTCCATACCGAGTGATCGGGCAACGATTGCTTCCAGTGCCGTGCTCATGCCGACCAGAGTGCCGCCCATGTTGCGCACCATGGAGATTTCCGCGGGGGTTTCATACATCGGTCCGGGGAACTGAACGTAGACGCCTTCGGGCAAGGCGGGGTCAACCTCATGACACATGGCACGCAAGCGTGATGAATACAAATCCGTAAGGTCAACAAAGTGAGCACCATGAAGCGGCGAGTTACCCGTGAAGTTGATTTGGTCTTTAATTAATACGGGTGTGCCGGGGGACCACTCAGGGTTGAGACCTCCGCAGCCATTCGTCAGAATCATGGTCTTGCAGCCGCTTGCCGCCGCGGTGCGGACAATATGAGTTACTGCGTCAACGCCCTTTTCTTCGTAGAGATGGGTACGGCCAAGGAAAACCAGGATTTTCTTTCCGTTGATATCAACGCTGCGGATCTTTCCGGAATGCCCAGCAACTGCGGGTTCGCTGAAATGGGGAACTTCAGAAACGCTGAATTCCGCTATTTGGGTACCAATTCTTTCTGCGGCGGGGACCCAGCCTGAGCCCAGAACTATTGCGATGTCATGAGTGTCAACACCGCTCAGTGAAGTGATAGTGGAAGCAGAATCTAGTGCTGCGCGATTAAGTTGGTCTGTCTTCGGGTTAATTGAGATATCGATTGGGTTCACTAGGTAAATCTAGTACTTATTGGGGCGAATTGTGCATGCGTCGGTCAGCTATCGGCGACAGAACCCGAAAGGCGAGGGAAAACTGTGAAAGTTGATGCCAACTCGTCGACCGTAGGGCGCTTCTGAACTGCCAGGGTGAGCGGGTGAATCAGCTCGATAGCGTGTGGTGAAAGGAAAACAGCGCCAGGGAGGATGCGTGATGTTTTACGGCAAAAAATCTTGATAAAACCATCGTCATGCTCCCACATATTGATTGGGCATTCGTGGCCAGCGGACGTAGATACACATCACCACGGATTTCACCTGAGTCAAAATCTGATTGACTCACGCCCACAGGTGCAATCACTTGCCGCGTAAAAATGCCTTGTGATCTAGCGCGAACGCTATTGAGAGGAAGTGATCTCGCACAGCAGCGTGCCAGCTGGAACGGTTGTGCCCACCTGGGCGTTAAGCGCTGTGATTTTTCCGGATTTATGGGCTGTGAGTGGTTGCTCCATTTTCATCGCTTCCAAAACCACAATTAAGTCTCCCGCTGAGACTTCTTGACCTTCAGCGACATCAATTTTCACGATCGTGCCTTGCATGGGCGCAGTAAGTGCATCACCGGACACATTTGCAGATGCTTTCTTGCGCTCACGTTTCTTTGCGGTGGGGGTGGGCTCACTGGATTCGGCGCCAAAACCTTGGGGAAGGGTGACTTCAAGGCGTTTGCCATTGACCTCAACGACAACAGATTTCCTGGCCGAGTTTTCGTCGGGTTCATGGGAGTCACCCGAGTAGGCAGGAATCTCGTTATTGAATTCGGTTTCAATCCAGCGAGTGTGGACGGTGAAAGGCGTGTGTTCATCCGCCGGTGCAAAAGCGGGATCGTTGACTACAACCCGATGAAAAGTGAGTGCGGTTGCGATTCCATCCACATTGAACTCAGCGAGAGCACGGCGAGAACGTTGCAACGCCTCCTGGCGGTCCTTGCCAGTGACAATCAACTTGGCCAAAAGTGAATCAAAGTTTCCGCCAATTACGTCACCCGCTTCAAAACCCGTGTCAACGCGCACTCCTGGGCCGCTGGGAAGCTGCCACAGGGCGAGTTTTCCTGGACCGGGAAGGAAACCGCGACCGGGGTCTTCTCCATTGATTCGAAACTCGATGCTGTGACCGCGCAGTTCGGGATCGGGATAGTCGATTGTGCCGCCCCGGGCAATGCGGAATTGTTCGCGCACGAGATCGATTCCAGCGACTTCTTCGCTGACCGGGTGCTCTACCTGAAGGCGAGTGTTTACTTCAAGGAATGAGATGGTGCCATCGGTGCCGATCAAGAACTCGCACGTTCCAGCGTTGTAGTAGCCGGCCTCTTTGATAATGGCTTTTGAGGAAGAGTACAGAGCTTCCCGCTGTTTTTCGGTGAGAAAAGGAGCGGGTGCTTCTTCGACCAGTTTTTGATGGCGCCGCTGCAGTGAACAGTCACGCGTTGACACAACCACCACATTGCCGGCCTGGTCTGCGAGTACTTGGGTTTCCACGTGGCGAGGACTATCGAGATAGCGTTCAACAAAGCACTCGCCGCGACCGAATGCAGCAATTGCCTCGCGGACTGCTGATTCATAGAGTTCCGGAATTTCCTCGAGAGTGCGGGCCACTTTGAGTCCACGACCGCCGCCACCGAATGCCGCTTTGATCGCAACGGGGAGGCCATGCTCTTGAGCAAAAGCAGTAACTTCACTGGCGTCTTTCACCGGATCAGGTGTTCCAGGCACCTGGGGGGCTCCGGCGCGCTGGGCGATATGGCGGGCACTGACCTTGTCGCCGAGTGAGCGAATTGCTGCGGGTGGAGGACCGATCCAAATTAGTCCGGCATCAATCACAGCTTGGGCGAAGTCAGCATTTTCGGAAAGAAACCCGTACCCTGGGTGGACCGAATCGGCACCGGACTCTTTCGCCGCACCCATGATCTTGGCAATGTCAAGATAGGACTCTGCTGCAGTTGACCCGCCGAGGGAAAAAGCATGATCCGCGAGGCGCACGTGCAGGGCATCACGGTCAGGATCGGCGTAGACCGCGACTGATTCGATTCCCTCGTCCGTGCAGGCACGAATGACTCGAACCGCGATTTCACCGCGGTTGGCGATCAAGACTTTTTTCACAGGTGTTTCCCTTCGGTTGCTCCACTTGAGTCTATCGGGCGCTATTCCATAGTTGCGTCCACGTGATCCCCAATTGACTCAGGAGTTCACGCACGGTAGGAAGTGAGATTCCAACCACATTAGAAGGATCCCCGGTTACTCCTTGAACAAAAGCTCCGCCGAGTCCGTCCAAGGTGAAACCACCGGCGACCGCGAAGGGTTCACCGGTATTGAGATACGCGTCCATTTCCTCGTCAGTGAGGGCACCCAGGTGGACGTCAGTACTGGCGGTTCCGAGTGATGAATGCATTTGGCCGTCTGCATCTGCGTAGTTGATGAAATGGCCGGTGTGCAGGGTGCCCGTGTTGTTCATCATTTCTCGCCAACGGGCCTTTGCGACGTGGGCGTTTTGTGGCTTGCCGTAGGGCTTGCCATTGAGTTCGAACACCGAATCACAGCCAATCACGATGGTGCCGGGTAAAAGTTCATGTGAGTCGGCAAGTTCTTGGGTTACTTTTTCACACTTTGCTTGGGCCAGGGCTTGGGCAAGCTCTTTTGGAGTCGCCGCCGCCAGATTTTTTTCGATTGCTTCTTCATCCACGTGGCTTACCCGCACGATGGGGTGGATGCCGGCATTGTTCAGTGTTGCCAGCCGAGCAGGGGAAGCTGACGCCAAAATAAGTTTCATGGACGTCCTATTGCGCAAGTCCGGATTCACGCCAAGCGCCTGGGCCGACGATCGGGAAGGTGCGCAGCAAGCGTTCGCGGCTATTCCAGGCATGGATCGCGGTGGGTTGGTCAGTACGGGCCTGTGCCTGGGCATCACCGAATACGATGAGGAGCGCAGCAACGTCTTCTGGGCTCGCCTCCCCGCGAGTTATTTGTAGGTGCGACCCGGTCATAGGGGAATGTTTCCGTGCTTCTTGGGAGGAAGCGTTGCGCGTTTTGTGCGCAATGCGCGTAGCGCGTGGGTGAGTTGCAGTCGGGTTTCGTGAGGAAAAATAACCCGATCCATGAATCCGCGCTCTGCGGCAACATAAGGATTCGCGAATTTTTCGGTGTATTCCTCGATCCGGGCAGCGCGCTCAGCCACGGGATCAGCCGCATTTGCAATCTCCTTGCGGTACAAAATGTTGACCGCGCCTTGGGCACCCATGACCGCAATTTCTGCAGTGGGCCATGCCAAGTTGATGTCGGCTCCAAGATGCTTTGATCCCATGACGTCGTAGGCGCCGCCGTACGCCTTGCGGGTAATAACCGTCAGTAGTGGAACGGTTGCTTCAGCATAAGCATAAATTAGCTTTGCACCACGACGAATAATTCCGTCCCACTCCTGATCGGTACCGGGTAAGAATCCTGGGACATCGACAAAAGTAATTACGGGAACATTGAATGCATCGCAGGTGCGGACAAAACGCGCGGCTTTTTCAGAGGCTTCAATATCGAGCGTTCCAGCGAACCGCATAGGTTGGTTAGCGACGATGCCAACTGGGTGGCCCTCAACGCGACCAAATCCGCACAAAATATTTGGTGCAAAAAGTGGCTGGGTTTCTAGAAAGTCGCCGTCGTCGAGAACGGATGCAAGCACGTCATGCATGTCGTATGGCTGATTGGGTGAATCAGGAATAATTGTGTCAAGGGCGTAATCCTCGTCGGTGAACTCCGAGGATACCTTGGTGGGAATAACAACGGGCTCACTCAAATTGTTGCTCGGAAGATAAGAAAGTAGGGCACGCACATAATCCAGGGCATCGTGCTCATCAGATGCCATGTAGTGGGCTACACCGCTTTTGGAGTTGTGGGTATGCGCGCCACCGAGCTCCTCGAACTCGACATCTTCGCCCGTTACAGTTTTGATTACGTCAGGACCGGTAATAAACATGTGTGAGGTTTGGTCGACCATGACAATAAAGTCGGTGATAGCCGGGGAGTAGACAGCGCCACCAGCGCACGGTCCCATCACCAGTGAGATTTGCGGGATTACCCCGGACGCCATTACATTGCGGTAAAAGATTTCGCCGTAAAGGCCGAGAGCGACCACTCCTTCTTGAATACGGGCGCCACCTGAGTCATTAAGACCAATCATTGGACAGCCGGTTTTCAACGCCAGATCCATAATTTTGACAATTTTTTCACCGAACACTTCACCCAGTGAACCGCCAAAGACGGTGAAATCCTGGGCAAAGACGCACACCTGCCGGCCGTCGACAGTTCCATACCCGGTGATTACACCGTCGCCATAAGGACGATTGTTTTCCAATCCGAAGTTGTGCGACCGGTGCCGGGTGAGTCCGTCAATTGCCTGAAACGAGCCAGCATCAAGGAAAGCGTCAATCCGCTCCATCGCGGTCATTTTTCCTCGCGCGTGTTGTTTATCCACGGCTTCTTGTCGTTTTCCGGCAGCTTCGGATCGACGGGATCCCAGAACCTGCGCTTTCCCCGCGGTGGTGTGCAGATCGGGGCTCGTCTCGGCGCTCATGCGTCCTCCTAGGTGGTGCTGGTATCGGGCTGAGTTATCACCTGCGTACCTTATCCATGTGGGAGAAATATCCGATCAGGCTGATCACATTGAATTTGGACATTCCATTCTTTTTTGCCCTGAAGTGGTCCGGCTGGATACCGTAGATTCAACAAACAGTGAACTGATGCGCCGTTGTCGCCTAGGGCCCGTGCCTGCGTGGACCGCGGTGATTTCCCAAGAGCAGACCGCCGGTCGTGGGCGGCTGGACCGCAGTTGGCAAAGCGAACCGGGTAGTGGGCTGTGGTGCTCGGTACTGGTGGATCTGTCGGGGTGCCCTTCCCCCACCTGGTTGCCGTTGATTTCTGGATTAGCTGTGCTTGACGCCTGTATCGGACTGGGCGCCGCCGTGGAACTGAAGTGGCCCAATGACGTCACCGCGGGCGGGAAAAAATTAGGTGGGATTTTGATTGAATCAGCGGGGAGGCCCAATCAGTGGATAGTGGGGATTGGAATTAATGTCACGGTGGCGCACTTCCCCCACTCAGTTGCACTGAGCGATCTTTGTTTTCCCCTGCCTGATATCCAGACCGTATTTCACGGTGTCTTTGGTTCGTTGCACGCCGTTGTTGAATCCTGGCGCGAGACCACTTGGGATACCTCGCAAGTGTCGGCTCGATACCAAAGTGCATGTTCCAGTATCGGCGCCCAGTTGAGCATTGCCCGACCAGGTGTGAACACATTTCTTGCAAAAGGCGTGGGAATTGACGAATCTGGGCACTTGGTGATCCAACGTGTGGGAGAAAAGCCTGAGGTTATTGTCGCAGCAGACGTGGTTCATGCCACAATTAGTGAATGTACCCAACCAAACTCTTAGCGCCCGGCGAAACAATCGCATTTGAGCTCAAGCCGCATTGGCGGGCATTGATCTGGCCAACAACAGTTTTGATCATTGAAGTGTTCATTGGCACGTGGGCATTCTTTCGCTTTGATAACAACATAATTCGCTGGATAATTTTAGGGGCTGCGATATTTATTTTGATCTGGCAAGTGGCAATTCCCTTTTTAGGCTGGCTTACCACGCAATATGTTTTTACCAGTCGACGGATAATTGTCCGCCGTGGCCTGC
>CAJIYV010000018.1 GCA_905181745.1 uncultured Actinomycetes bacterium
ACGAGATCTGGTTCAGTGTGCACCAAGTAGGGGCGGCCTGACAGGTCAATCGCACTTTGCACCAAGCATTCATCCAGTGGAACGAGCGCATCTCCGTAGCGCGTGAGTCCCGCCCGGTCGCCCAGAGCCTGATTGATCGCTTGACCAAGTGCCAAACTCGTGTCTTCAACCGTGTGATGCGCGTCCACGTGTAAGTCACCCTTGGTGTTCACCAGCAGATCGAATCCACCGTGCTTTGCAAGTTGGGCCAGCATGTGGTCAAAGAAAGGCACCCCGGTCTCAATTGTGCTGTGCCCGGTGCCATCAAGTGATAACTCCACGAGAACCATGCTTTCCTTGGTCTCTCGCTCAATCCGTGCCATTCTGGTCATGTTTTTCCTCCTGCGCTCAGACTATCGCTCTCATACTCTGGATAAATTGGTCATTCTCACTGGGCGTGCCGATGCTGACTCGGAGCCAGCCCGACGGACCGGTTTCTCGAACCAGGATTCCTTGTTCGAGTAGCGACTTCCAGATCAGATGCGCATCCACGAACTCCCCAAAGTACAAGAAATTGGCATCACTTGGGGCGACCCGCACCCCCAAGTCCGCCAAGGCACTCGCCACGTGAACACGGCCCCCCGTGATTTCATGAACGCGTGCGAGTGACTCTTGTGCAAATCCCAGTGCGGCAATTGCAGCTGCCTGCGAAATCGAAGAGAGGTGATAAGGCAATCGCACCAATTTGAGTGCCTGCACGATCCGTTCTTCACTCACAGCGCAGTAACCGAGTCGCCCACCCGCGTAACCGAATGCTTTGCTCATGGTTCGAGACACGACCACGTTTGGATAGGTATCCAGCAGCTTCACAGCGGTTGCATTTTTCTCCCTGCGAAACTCTGCGTACGCCTCGTCAATAACCACTAATGCCCCCACTTCCCCAGCGGCAATCACGATTTTTTCAATTTCGACGAGCTCGATCAAAGTCCCAGTTGGATTATTAGGCGAAGCAAGAATCACTAGGTTGGGCGCGTGTGATGCGATTTCCCCGATTGCTAACTCAATATCAACGGTGAAATCAGCCCGCCGAGGAATAGAAACCATTTTAGTAAACGAATCTCGGGCGTACTCCGGATACATTGAGTAGGTGGGATCAAATGTCAATGCTGTTGCTCCTGGCCCACCGAATGCACTGAACAATTGCGACATGATCTCATTAGAACCATTTGCCGCCCATATGCGCTCAGGTGCAATTTTCACCCCTGATTCGTGATTCAGATAATCAGCTAGGACCGCCCTCAGCTCCACAGCGTCGCGATCGGGGTACCTATTTACTTCACGGGCCGCTGTGCCAACAGCCGCTGAAATCGCTGCAACCACTGACTCGCTCGGAGGATACGGGTTTTCATTTACATTAAGTCGAACCGGCACCAGGTCGACCGGTGCTCCATACGGCGATTGCCCCTGTAAATCGGCGCGAAGCGGTAACTCAAATTTGCTCATCCGCACACACTCATTTCTCGGTCCGAACCGAGATCGCTTGCCCGTGAGCGGGCAGGTCTTCAGCGCTCGACAGAGCAAGCACGTGCGGGGCCACTTCGATCAAAGCCTCCCGCGAGTATTCAATAATGTGGACTCCGCGCAGAAAGGTCTGCACCGATAAGCCCGACGAGTGTTTTGCTGAACCAGCGGTTGGCAAAACATGGTTCGAGCCAGCGCAGTAATCACCTAGGGATACGGGCGCGTACGTTCCCACAAAAATTGCACCGGCATGTCTGACTCTGCGCGCCACCTCGCGCGCATTCTGAACGTGTACTTCCAGGTGCTCGGCCGCGTAGTCATCAACGACCGCCAAACCTTGTTCAAGATCGTCCACCAAAATTATCGCGCTTTGCACTCCACGAAGCGCCTTTTCGATGCGCTCCGAGTGCTTCGCCAAAGGCACCCGTACCGCTAGCGAAGCTTCCACCCGTTGGGCCAAGGACTCACTGGCAGTAACCAGAACAGCCGCAGCAAGTTCGTCATGTTCAGCCTGGCTAATTAAATCAGCCGCGACATGTGTGGGGTCCGCAGTGTCATCCGCCAAAATCAGGATCTCCGTTGGTCCCGCCTCAGAATCAATACCAATAACACCTTGTAACGCGCGCTTCGCGGCCGTCACGTAAATATTTCCGGGCCCGGTTACCAGGTCCACCCGCTGACACTCCCCTATCGGGAGTGTCACGCCATAAGCCAACATGGCCACGGCTTGGGCACCGCCAACGGAATACACCTCTTCAATGCCTAGTAGGTGGCAAGCGGCCATGACCACCGGGTGCGGCCAACCCCCCCAGTCTTTTTGAGGCGGTGAGACAACAGCAATGGAACCGACTCCCGCAATCTGCGCTGGCACAACATTCATGACAACGCTGCTCGGATAAACGGCTTGGCCACCGGGCACATAAAGTCCCACGCGGTCAACCGGAATCCACCTTTCGGTGACAGTCCCGCCCGACACGACTTCGGTTTCGCTTTCGCCACGGACTTGGTCTAAGTGCACGATTCTTGCTCGGCGAATTGATTCCAGCAACGCCGCCCGCACTGCCGGATCCAAATTCTCTGCCGCCCTTTTAAGTTCTTCGGCAGGAACACGAAGCGATGGGGGGGCAATGCCGTCCAGCGTGAGAGACCAGCGAGCTACCGCCTCGGCCCCATTCTCCCGGATATCTTCCAAGATCGGGGCAACTATTTTTGAGGCGTCGGCGACATTAGTGGCTGCCCGAGGCACCATGTTGGTCACAGACACCCCGGCAGCATCACTCTCCCGAAGATCGATGCGCCGAATCATGTCATTCAGTTTACTCTGTCTCAGTGACTTCACATATTTCGCTCTTTCCCCTAAACACTATTTTGGTACCGGGCCTGGTGCTCCCGCTTCATATTTTTGAACCACGGTACCGATTGATGGTCCAGGAGCTTCTTGAAATCCCCGATGAAGAGGAACGTGAGTTTGGGGTCGTTGCGATTCGAGATGGCCACGATGTATCAACCTTGGGTATAGACGCACTTCACCCAATCGGCATCTCGGCCGTTATGCGTGAAGTTACCCCGAGTGAGGGCGGCCGATACGACATCGTCACAACGGGTGCTCGACGATTTACCGTCAAGGCTTTGGATACCAGTTCACCCCTTTTGAGCGCGGACGTTGAGTGGCTCCCCGAGCCCGTTCCCGTGGAGTCAGCGGAACTTTCCCTCCTTACCGAAAGCACGCTCAGTGAATTTGCCGCCTACCGCGCTGCCCTCTCGGGTGAACTCAATAGCAACGTGTCGATATTTGAAGAACTCCCAAAAGACCCGGTGGTGGTCGGCTATCTTCTCACCGCAGCCATCTTGCTCCCAACCGATGAACGTCAGGCGCTTCTCGGCGCAGAAACAGCCGAGTCGCGGCTTGAACTAGTGCGCACGTTACTTCGGCGTGAGACCAGTCTGATCCAACATTTCGGCGCCTTGCCTGCGATTGACCTCCTGACTGATAACTTTTCGTCCAACTAGGATCAATTTACGATGAAAGCCTTGGCGATCACTGCGGCAACAATTGCCTTAGATTCATCCGGTGTTCCATATACATTGCGCAAATTCGAGAGCGACACCGTCACTGGTTTCGGCAAAGAAGCTGCCATCAGGATGACAGTTGACGAGGATCAAGTATTCAAAACTATTCTTTTCGGCGATAAGGAAATGGCCGTCGTAGCGATCGCCCCGGTTTCACGAGAAATCAGCACTAAGCGGCTCGCTGCAGCGGTCGGCGTCCGCAACTTAGAACCAATGGAATCTGCGCTCGCCCAGAAAATGAGTGGCTACGTCCTGGGCGGAATCAGCCCATTCGGGCAAAAGAAACAGCTTGAGACGGTAATTGATTCAAGTGCTGACAACTTTGAGACCATCTATGTCAGTGGCGGTCGCCGCGGGCTCGAAATCTGCATTTGCCCCACAGATCTCATGCACGCTCTCAACGCATTAGTGGCGCACATTCACGCTGAGTGACTTCGGCTGCGCTTGCGCTCTACCAAGAAGTCGCCAAAAGCCATAATCGCAATCACCAGACTTGACCCCAGCGGCCACATTAAAAGCATGGCAGGCAAAGTGACTTCAAGTGGGCCATCGAGGACCGTTGAATCGGGAATCTCCACATTTTCCAGATCAACAAAGCCCAAATTCGAACCCACCCACCACATTGCCCAAGTTCCCACCGCCGAAGATGCCAAGGCCGCCACCAAACTAGCCAGTAGATGCTCCCTGCGCATCGATACCAAGGCGATCGCCATAAATACGCCGGCAAGTGCACCCACTGCCCCAAATGAAATATTGGCCGCGAAATATTCCTGGGGTTGGAATCCTTCGGGCACAACCCGATCCGGTGTCACCACCACTGACACTCTGGGGGCCAAGGACCACCACAGGACTCCGAGTGCGGCACCTGAGAGTCCGCCAGCAATCACACCGGTAATGAACACCGTTACTGCTTTGCGTGTTCGGGCCGGGGGTTTACCCAGATCAGAATTCACTACATCAGGCATGATGAACCTAAAAGTGCCTTCAAATCACCAAAGAGTGACGGGGAAGGTGTCACTCGGAATACGTCATCAAGTTTCATCACCGTGGTCGACGTCCCACCGCTGAGGTGCAACTGCACCTCCGTTGTTCCCGGGTGTTGGGCAAGAATTGTTTTCAATCGCGCAACCAGCGGTGGGACACAACGCGCGGCAGCCATGGTGAGTCGAACCGGACCTGCCGGGGCTCCGGATAGGTCGGGCGCAATAACTTCAAGTGCAATTGCCCTAATTCCGTCTTCGTCGCTGCGGTCAATCTTAGTGCGAATAACCAAAATGGAGTCATCGACTAAAAGCGTTCCAAAGGATGCATATGAGGCCGGGAACACCATGACTTCCAGAGTTCCCTCAAGGTCTTCAATTGTCACGATCGCCCACGCTGAACCTTTTTTCGTAGTCTTACGCACCACGCTTGTCACCAGACCGCCTAACGAAACCACCTGGCCATCAAGATGCTCGTCGATCAGAACGGAGGCGATACTTCGATCTGAGAGTTGCGCGAGTGCACTTTCCATACCAAAAAGTGGGTGATCTGACACGTACAGTCCCAGCATGTCGCGTTCGTGCGCTAGTAAAAGCGACTTTTCCCATTCGGTGATTCCAATAACGGGGCGCTCAATCAGTGATTCCTCGCCACCTTCCTCTAGCCCTCCAAATAGATCAAACTGGCCGACCGCCTCGGAACGCTTGATGTCAACTGCGGCGTCAATTACTTGCTCGTGCACCCCGCTCAAGCCCTTACGGGTGTGCCCCAAACTGTCAAATGCGCCGGCTTTCACCAATGACTCAACTACCCGCCTGTTACACACTGCAATATCTACTTTCGCAATGAAGTCGTGGAAGTCAGCGAATCGCCCCACTCGATTTCGAGTCGCAATAATCGACTCAACCACATTGGTTCCCACATTACGAATCGCTGTCAACCCAAAACGAATATCACTTCCTCGCGGTGTGTAATTCGCATCAGAATCGTTTACGTCGGGGGGCAACACTTTGATCCCCATTCGTCGGCACTCGTTCAGGTAGATCGCTGAGCGTTCTTTATCATCAGCCATTGAGGTGAGAAGCGCCGCCATGTATTCGGCCGGGTAATTAGCCTTTAAATAGGCGGTCCAATACGACACCAATCCATAACCAGCCGTATGCGCCTTATTAAACGCGTAATCAGAAAAAGGGACCAAAACTTCCCACAATTTATTGATCGCGGGTTCTGAGAATCCACGCTCGCGCATTCCCTCACTGAACGGGACGAATTCTTGCTCAAGAATTTCTTTCTTCTTCTTGCCCATTGCACGGCGCAGTAAATCCGCTTTCCCTAACGAGTATCCGGCCAGTAATTGAGCAATGGCCATCACCTGTTCCTGATAGACAATCAGACCATAGGTGTCCCCAAGAATCTCGCTTAAGGGCGCTTCAAGTTCAGGGTGGATCGGGACAACCGGCTTGCGGCCATTTTTTCGATCTGCATAATCATTATGCGCATTTGCACCCATAGGGCCAGGTCGATACAGCGCGAGCACTGCCGAAATATCTTCGAAATTGTCCGGTGCCATGGAGCGTAAAAGCGAACGCATGGGTCCACCGTCAAGTTGGAAAACACCCAATGTGTCACCGCGGGACAGCAGCTCATAGGCAGGGCCATCGTCGAGGCCGAGTGTTTCTAGCACAACCTCGACTCCGGTATTACGCATGATATTTTCAAGGCAATCATCAAGAACTGAAAGGTTGCGTAATCCCAAGAAATCCATTTTGAGTAGTCCAAGCGCCTCACATGCACCCATGTCAAACTGAGTAATTATTGCGCCATCTTGTTCGCGTTTCCAGACCGGAATCACGTCCATGAGTGGTTCACTGCACAAAATCACGCCCGCTGCGTGCACCCCCGGCTGTCGTTTAAGACCCTCCAAGCCTTTGGCCGTGTCAACTACCGTCTTCGCCTCCGGATCACTTAAATAAAGCGCCCGGAACTCGGCCGCTTCAGAGTAACGAGAGTCTTCCGGATCAAACGCACCTTTGAGCGTGATGTCTTTGCCCATGACGGACGGTGGCATTGCCTTCGTGATCCGTTCGCCTACCGAATACGGCAGACCCAGAACCCGAGCACTGTCTTTCACAGCTGCCTTCGCCTTGATCGAACCGTAGGTAACAATCTGCGCGACTCGCTCTTCACCATATTTCTCCGTTGCGTACCGGATCATGTCTGCGCGACGACGTTCATCAAAGTCAATGTCGATATCAGGCATTGAAATTCGCTCAGGATTAAGAAAACGCTCGAAAAGCAGCCCGTGCTCAATCGGGTCAAGATCGGTAATGCCCAAAGCGTACGAGATCATAGCTCCCGCTGCCGAGCCTCGGCCCGGCCCAACTCGAATCCCACTAGTTTTTGCATGCTGCACCAGATCAGCCACAACAAGGAAATACCCCGGGAATCCCATTTGTGCAATGACACCCAATTCGTATTCGGCTTGGGTCCGGACCGCATCAGGTACACCTGCCGAGTACCTGCGCGCTAGACCAATTTCCACTTCCTTCACCAGCCATGACTCTTCACTCTCACCGGCTGGAATGTCAGCGCGCGGCATGAGATTCGCACCCTCACTGAACTCAACATTGCACCGTTCCGCGATTAACAGCGTGTTGTCACACGCCTCAGGGAATTCGCTCCATAGCTCTCGCATTTGCGCGGCAGACTTCAAATAGAAATCACGCGCATCAAATCTAAATCTTTTAGGGTCATCAAGAGTCGTTCTGGTTCCAATGCACAGCAAAACATCATGTGTATCGGCATCGCCTTCATGGATGTAATGCATGTCATTGGTAGCAATTAATGGCAAGTCAAGCGTTTTCGCGATTTTGATCAGGTCGGGCATGAAGTTTCGCTCGATTGCTAACCCGTGATCCATGATCTCGGCAAAAAAGTTTCCCGCGCCGAAAATATCGCGATAGTCCGCGGCCGCCGCGAGTGCCTTCTTGTACTGACCGGCTTGTAACCAGCGATTCACTTCACCACTCGCACAACCGGTTGTCCCGATCAAACCTTTGCCGTAGCGGTCTAAAAGTTCTCGGTCGAAGCGAGGCTTGTGGTAGTAGCCTTCGATACTGGCAAGGGATGACAAGCGGAACAGATTATGCATCCCCTGGGTGTTCTCTGCCCAAAGAGTCATATGCGTGTAACTTTGCTTACCGCGGCCCGCCCCGGGATCTTCGGGAGCTCCCTCGTCAAAACCACCGCCAAAATCAAACCGAGAACGCTCAAACCGGCCCTGTGGGGCGTAATAACCTTCCAGCCCGATTATTGGCTTTACACCGTGCGCATTGCCCTTTTTCCAGAAGTCATATGCGCCAAAGAGGTTGCCGTGGTCGGTCATTGCAATAGCGGGCATGCCTTGTTCTTTTGCCGCCAAAAAAAGTTCATCTAGTTTCGATGCGCCATCAAGCATCGAATATTCGGTGTGAACATGCAGGTGGACGAAGTCGCCACTTCTTTCCGTCGCACTCACGCCATCACCCTTATCAATCTACAACTTGCCTACCCAATAATTCCCGTGAAAACCACCTGCCGGACCACTGCATAAGGGGAAGATGCAGAATTTAGCTCTCAGGCGTCGCGCAAAATTCCTAAAGCACGAGTGAGGTCTTCGCTGTATTCACTTTTCAGTTCAACTTTTTCACCGGTCCGCGGGTGATCAAATCCAAGTTCAACCGCGTGTAACCATTGGCGATTTAGACCCAATCGAGTCGCTAAAACCGGATCTCCACCGTACATGGTGTCCCCGGCAATTGGATGACGCATCGCTGACATATGCACCCGAATTTGATGGGTTCTCCCCGTTTCCAGTTGCACCTGCACTAATGAAGCATGCCGAAATGCTTCCAGGGTTTCGTAGTGGGTAACGCTAGGCTTGCCGTCCTTGGTGACCGCATATTTGTACTCGTGGCCGGGATGGCGCCCAATGGCAGCGTCAATTGTTCCCACAAGCGGATCCAGCAGCCCTTGGACGACCGCGTGATAGAGCTTGTGCACCTCCCGATTCCGGAACAGATTTTTCATGCGCGAGTAAGACATCTCGTTTTTGGCCACGGCCATGAGCCCAGAAGTCCCCGCATCGAGTCGGTGGACGATCCCTTCTCGTTCGGGAGCCCCTGACGTACTAATTGTGTACCCGGCCGCCGCTAGGCCACCGATCACTGTCGGACCTTCCCAACCACGGCTGGGGTGGGCTGCGACCCCTGGTGGCTTATCAACGACAACTAGATCCGAGTCATCGTAAATAATCTGCATCCCTGGAACTGGCTCGGCGATGATCTCAATCGTTTCTTTTGTCGGTGAAATATCTAGATCAACATCGATCTTTTGACCTTCAACCACGCGATCACTTTTGACCAATGAACGGTCAGCAGCACAGATTGCACCGGCCTCAATCAGCGCCACGGCAGCGGAGCGGCTCAGGCCCAGCAGCCGGGTTAACGCGACGTCGACCCGCTCCCCCGCAAGACCTTCAGGAATTGTGAACTCGCGAGTCACAGGTCTGACTCCACCTGGGAGCCAGCCATTTCTGGCTTTCCGTCAAGCGGCACCCCGCGAACCAACAAAATCGCCATGCCGATTCCTGAAATGACCACGGCCATATCTGCAATGTTAAAAATTGCCCAATAAGGAATTTGGATGAAATCAACAACCGAACCCTCAAATGGACCTGGTGAGCGAAACATGCGATCAATCAAGTTTCCCAATGAACCACCGAGTATCCCACCGAGAGCAAGCGCCCACGGAAGACTTCCCAGCCGTCGCGCATAACGAAAAATGACTACAACAACCGCAATTGCAATCAATGTGAACAGCCAGGTGATGCCCGTACCTATGGAAAAGGCTGCTCCCGTGTTTTCGGTGTAAGTGAATTTGAGGAAACCGCCAAGCAACGCTAACGGGTCTTCGCCCGACAACCTGCGTGGAAGCAAATATTGCTGTGCCCAGTATTTGGTGAGCTGATCGAGCCCAACAATCACGAGCGCGACGGCTCCGAACAGTACAAGTTTACGACGATTACGCCGAGACGGTTGATGGTGCGCGGCTGCAATTAGATCGGACACCCCCACACTCTACGCGAGTACGTGCAGGTAATTTCCGAGGCGCACTTACTGGCGTTCTTCCGCCACCTTGCATGACATGCAGAGCTTTGCCCGTGGGAATGCCTGCAAACGGAACTTCCCAATTCCATTGCCACAGCCGTCGCAGATGCCGTAAGTTCCGTCATCAACGCGCCCAAGTGCTTGGCGCACTTGCTCTAACATTTCCCGAGCATTATTAGCAAGCGACATTTCGTGCTCTCGCTCGAATGTCTTCGTCCCGGTATCGGCTTGATCATCGCCCGCGCCGTCGCCTGAGTCGAGAATGAGATCCGCGAGTCCCTGTTCGCTCGTGGCGATCTCTTCAAGTAAGCGTACTTCGTCGTCATTGAGCGAATTCCGCACTTTGTTCCGCTCAGCTTTAGTCCACGGGCTTTCATCCTCACGCACGGTGAGAACTGGAGCCGTTACAGATGCTCGAGGAGAAATTACTTTTACGATTCCCTCTGCCTTCTTCCCTCTCGCCGGCCGGGTTGTGACCGGGACCAATTTCTCAAAAACCGTCTTTA